>JBJMGU010000244.1:0-5491 GCA_045807765.1 Blastocatellia bacterium | reverse complement strand
TGAGTAAGAAGACGGCGCGCTGAACGCCGCGCTCTCCCCACTCATCACTCATCACTCCCTGTTACTTGTCACTCGTCACTTGTCACCTTCCCTTGCATAGCTATACTAGATTCAGGTTTCAGAACGGACGAAAGGACGCAAGCGAAAGAGCATGGAAAAGCAACTGATTCATCGCGAAGTCGTGATTATCGGCTCAGGGCCTGCCGGGTTGACGGCAGCGATTTATAGCGGGCGGGCGAACCTGAACCCGCTGGTCGTCGAAGGTCCGCAGCCGGGCGGCCAGTTGATGATTACCACCGATGTCGAAAATTATCCGGGCTTTGCCAAAGGCATTATGGGGCCAGAGCTGATGCAGGAATTCCGCGAGCAGGCGGCGCGCTTCGGCACAGAGTTCCTGACGGCTTATGTCACTCACGCTGATCTCAGCAAGCGGCCCTTCACGCTGACGACCGACGAGCAGGTGATCCGCGCCGAAACTTTAATCATCGCCTCGGGCGCGTCGGCCAAATGGTTAGGCATTCCCGGCGAAGCGCCAGCGCCGCATGGGCTCGGCGGGTTGGGCGTGTCGGCCTGCGCCACCTGCGACGGCTTCTTCTTCAAAGGCAAGCCGATTGTCGTTGTCGGCGGCGGCGATACGGCGATGGAAGAAGCGACCTTCCTGACGCGCTACGCCTCGCACGTCACGGTTATTCATCGCCGCGACCATCTACGCGCTTCGAAGATCATGCAGGACAAGGCGTTCAAGAATCCAAAAATCGATTTCCTCTGGAACCACGCGGTCGAAGAGATTCTCGGCAACCCGAAAGACGGCGTCAGCGGCGCGCGCATCCGCAACGTCGAGACCGGCGAAGAACGAATCTTTCCGTGTGAAGGCGTCTTCATCGCCATCGGCCATCAGCCGAACACCGATGTCTTCAAAGGCCAACTTGAGATGGACGAGATCGGCTACCTGAAGACCAACGGGCGGACGATGGCGACCAACATTCCCGGCGTCTTTGCTTGCGGCGACGCGCAGGATTCCTACTACCGCCAGGCAGTGACAGCGGCAGGAACCGGCTGCATGGCCGCGATTGATGCCGAGCGCTTCCTCGACAATCTGCCGGTCGCGATGCCTTCGGGCGAAGAGGTGACTATCGAAGGCGAAATCATTACCGCCGATCATCAAAAGATCATCCTCCCCGACGGCGAAGTCCTCTCGAACAAACCCGAAGGCGAGCCGGCGCTCGGAGACTAACAGCAATGATGAATGCAGAATGATGAATGATGAATTGCCGGAGGGCAGGCGGTAGCCTTAAGGCTGCCCTAAGCCTGCCGCGCCCATTGCAATGGGACTGGTCTCTTTAATTCATCATTCATCATTCATCGTTCATCATTTTTTATTATGGCCGTCAACATCGCAAACTCTGAAACCGTGAAACCGGCTCTAGGAGCCAGCCGGCAGGCCGTCGCCGGCCTCGAAGCGCTTCTGCTCACGGTTTGGGTCGGCGCGATGCTTTTCTTCAGCTTCGCGGTTGCGCCAACGGTCTTTGCGGTGCTGCCGACGCGCGAGCTGGCGGGCCAGGTGGTTAATAGCCTGATTGCCAAAGTCGAGTGGATCGGCCTCGTCTGCGGGCCACTGCTGTTGCTTTCGCAGCTCTTTTTATGGCCGAAGCGCGAGAGCGAAGCTAAAGCGCATGTCTTACGTGTGATCTTGCTGGGATTGATGACGCTGCTCGTAGTAGGGTCGCGCTTCTGGGTGTCGGCAAAGATGCATGCCTTGCGGGCGCAGCTCAGCGGGCCGATTGACGATCTTGCAATCACCGACCCGCTGCGCATTGACTTCAACGCCCTGCACGGTATTTCGGTCAGCCTGATGGGGGCGACGCTGCTCGCCGGCATCGTGGTCATCTTTCTGAGCGTTCGCCTATGGCTCAAGCGCTAGCAGAATCCGTGACTGCTTGTCCGCTGTGCGGCGACGAGTTGACGCTCGACATCGCCGCGCATCGCGTACCGATGAAGTGGCGCGGTGTGCTGTTTTATCGTGACCGCTGGGCCGCCGTCGCCGCCGCTTTCGCGGCCACCGAGTCTATCGAAGACGCTGCCGCGCAGGTATCTGTCACGCCGGCGATGGCCGAATTGATTCTAGGTTTCCTGTGCCGCGAAGTTTGTGGCTGCCGTCGCGTGATCTGTACCTCCTGCCTTGACGATTATCGCAACGCCCTCTAATCTCGCTTCATCCATGACAAGTGAAAGCGAACCACGCCTCGACACCGAAAGCTCGCCGGGTCACACACGATTGCCGCGCCGCCTCGGACTCTTGAGCGCCATTGCCGTGCTGGTCGGCTCGACAATCGGCACGGGCATCTTTCGAACGCCCGCAAGCATTGCGACTAAGGTTCCCTTCGAGGGCCTCTACCTGTTGCTCTGGGGACTGGGCGGATTCTTTTCGTTGTGCGGGGCCTTGACGCTGGCCGAGCTAGCCGCGGCGCTGCCGCAGACCGGCGGCATCTTCGTCTACCTGCGCGAAGGCTGGGGACGGCTGGCCGCCTTCCTCTTCGGCTGGGGCGAGCTGGTCGTGATCCGCGCCTCGGCGCTGGGAGCAATCTCGACGGTCTTCGCCGAATACTTTCTGCGCCTGCTCGGCAAAGATGATCCGCAGATGATTCGTTACGTCGCCGCCGGCGCGATTCTGGTTGTCGCCGTCTTTAATATTGTTGGCGTGCGATTGGGCGCGCTGGTGCAGAACCTGACCACAGCCGCGAAGTATTGCGCGCTTGTCCTGCTGGTTATTGCGGCGTTCGCCATCGGCGCGCACAACCCTGCACCGGTCGTTGCGACAGAGGCCGCCTCCGCCCCATCTTTTTCATTGCCGATGTTCGGGCTGGCCTTCATTTCGTTGTTGTGGGTCTATGACGGCTGGGCCGACGTGACCTTTGTAAGCGGCGAAGTGCAGCGCCCCGAACGTTTCTTGCCACGCACACTGATTTTCGGCACACTGGCGGTCATTGCGATCTACTTGCTCGCCAACTTCGCTTACCTGCACCTGCTCGACATCAACCAGATTGCTCATTCAAAGCTGGTCGCCGCCGATGTCGCCTATCGCATCATCGGTGACACCGGCGTGCGGTTGATCTCGATTGCGGTGATGGTGTCGGCGTTCGGGACGCTTAACGGCTCGATGATGACCGGGCCGCGCATCTTCTTTGCAATGGCCGACGATGGCCTGTTCTTTAAAAAGATCGCGACGGTTCATCCGCGCTTTAAGACGCCGTACCTGGCCATCGGGCTTGCGGCGACGTTGGCGATCATCTTCGTGATGGTGCGCAGCTTCGAGCAGTTGTCGGACACCTTTGTGCTGGGCATCTGGCCGTTTTATGCGCTCGGCGTCGCGGCGGTCTATCGGCTCAGGCGCAAGCGCCCGGACTTGCCGCGCACTTACAAAACGCTCGGCTATCCGGTGACGCCTGCCTTGTTTATTCTGGCCGTCATGCTGCTGATCGGTAATGCGCTGGTTAATGACATTCGCTATTACCTGGCAAAGATGGCGGGCGGCCCTAATCCGCACGAATGGAGCGGCGCGCTGATGGTCGCCGTCATCATCCTCGCCGGCATCCCGGTCTATTACCTCTGGACGCGACTCAGGAAACAGTAGGCAGTAGGCAGCAGGCAGGCGATTTCTAAGCTCCGTTAGGAGCGTGATGTTTATAGTCGTCGCGGCGCTTAAACAATCAAGCTCCGTAGGAGCGCAATGTCAACATCGCGCTCCTACGGAGCTTCGTCTTTATTGGAACGTCTCGACTATAAACATGGCGTCCTACGGGACTAGGTAACTGCCTACCGCCTACCGCCTACTGCCTACTGCCTACTGCTTCCTGCCTACTGCTTGCTTCCTCCTGATATAATCATCCCCATGACGGCTAGCGCTCAAATGATCGTCGTGGAGAAAGCCGAGAAGCCGCGATGGCGTCGCTGGGCGAAGATCATTCTGCTGTCGCTTGCGGCGCTGGTGGTGATCTATCACGGCTGGGTGCTATCGCGCGTCTTCTGGTATCGCTCGCACAATCCTGAGGTGACGGCGCTCATGGCGCAACGCATGGCCGAAGCCCGCGCCGCCGGCGAAGAACCGAAGCGCATGCAGACCTGGGTGCCTTATGACCGCATCTCGCCCAATCTCGTGCGCGCCGTGCTGGCCGGCGAAGACTCGCGCTTCTTCGATCACGCCGGCTTCGACTGGGAAGAGATTCGCATCGCGATGGAAAAGGATTGGAACGAAGGCAAGTTCAAGCGCGGCGCTTCGACCATCAGTCAGCAACTGGCCAAAAATCTCTTTCTCTCGACCTCCAAGAATCCGCTGCGCAAGCTCCACGAGGCGTTGATCACCAAAGAGATGGAATGGTTTTTGGGCAAGCGGCGCATCCTGGAGCTTTATCTCAACGTCATCGAATGGGGCGACGATATTTACGGAGCCGAAGCCGCCGCCCGCCATTACTTCAATACTTCGGCAGCGGCGCTGAGCGCCGAGCAGGCGGCCTTCTTGTCGGCAATCATCCCCAGCCCGAACGGCGCTTTCAACCCGGCCAAGCACCGCCCGCGTGTAGACCGACGCCGCGGCCTGATCGTTCGCCTCATGCGTCACGTCGTCGTCCCCAAAGACCTTACTTGACGGCTGGCGACGGCTCAGGGTTTGGCAGGTTTCCGCCGTCGTAGCGTATCCAGCCCACGCCTTCGTGCCCGAAATGAAAAAGCTCAGGATGTAGTATCTCTGCGAGAATCTCTAAGGATTCTGCGAGCCGCGGCCCCGGTCGGTGAAAGTATTGATTGCCGTCGGCGATAAAAACGCGCCCCGTTTGCACGGCGCGCAGTTGCGACCATTCCTTGCGCTTGACGAGCCAGCCCATCTCTTCGGTTGTGCGCCGAATGTCAAAACCGCACGGCGACACGAAGAGGACTTCCGGGTTCTTTGCGACCAATTCGTCCCAGGTCATCCACGGCGAATGTTTGCCCGCCTGGCCAAAGAGATTACGGCCTCCCGCCATCTTGACCATCTCAGGCATCCAGTTGCCGGCGGCCATCAGCGGTTCGATCCACTCGATGCACGCGACCGAAGGGCGGTGAGCGATTGAACCGATACGCTCGCGGATTGATTCCATGCGTTGCCGCAGGCTAGTGATTAAGCGGTTTCCGCGCTCTTCGGCGTCCAGGGCCACGGCGACGCGGTGAATGTCTTTCCACACATCGTCCAGCTCATTCGGCTCAAGCGAAACTATCTGCGGGCGCGTGCTGACGATCTCGCAGATGGCGGCTTCGACATCTTTTAGAGAGACGGCGCAGACCTCGCATTGCGTTTGGGTGATGATGTGCGTCGGCTGCAAGCGTTCGAGCGCCTCGGCATCGACACGGTAAACGCTCAAGGCGTCTTCAGCCAGCGCCTTGATCTGTCTATCTATTTCGTCGCTCGTTCCCTCGACCTTGAACTTTGGGGCGGTCAATTGCGGCAAGCTTTTTACCGACG
>JBJMGU010000243.1:0-7174 GCA_045807765.1 Blastocatellia bacterium | reverse complement strand
GTTGTCGTTGACCGGCTTTGTATTCGGCATCGCGCAAATGGCGGTAAAGCCGCCGGCAACCGCCGCCGCCGCCCCAGTCGCAATCGTCTCTTTGTATTCCTGGCCGGGCTCGCGCAGGTGAACATGGAGATCGATGAATCCCGGCGCGACCACCAGCCCGCCGGCCTCGAACACTTCCGCGTCGTCCGCGGCGAGGTCATTGCCGATTGCCTTGACACGCCCGTCTTCGATCAACAAGTCAGCAACTTTATCGATATGCTGCGACGGATCGATGACGCGCCCGCCTTTGATGAGGAGCTTGATCATTTCATTCATTCGCCTTCCGCGCCGATCAACAAAAAGAGAATGGCCATGCGCACGGCGACGCCGTTATGCACTTGCTCAAGAATCAGCGAGCGGTTGCTGTCGGCGACATCGGAGCTGATCTCGACGCCGCGATTCATCGGGCCGGGGTGCATGACAATGGCGTCTTTTGCGGCCAGTTCCAGCCGCTTCAGCGTCAAACCGTATTGGATCGAATACTCTTTGAGCGATGGAAAGAAGGCCTCGCTCATGCGCTCGCGCTGGATGCGCAGCATCATCACCACGTCGGCGCCTTCGATTGCCGCTTCGATGCGGTTGCAGACTATCAGCGCGTCGCTGCGGTCTTCGACAATCGATTCGTAATCGGGAGGGATGAGCGGGCGCGGACCGGCAATGCGCACCTGCGCTCCGAGCTTCGTCAGCAGATGGGTGTTCGAGCGCGCCACCCGGCTATGCCTGATGTCGCCGATAATGGCGACGCGGAGGCCGCTGATGCGGCCCTTCTGCTCACGGATGGTGAAGGCATCTAAGAGCGCCTGGGTCGGGTGCTCGTGTGCGCCGTCGCCGCCGTTGATAATGGACGCATTGATTAAGCGCGCCAGTTGATATGGCACGCCGGGCGACGGGTGGCGAATGACAATGGCGTCCGGGGCCATCGCTTGCAGGTTGCGCGCCGTGTCGGCAAGGGTTTCGCCCTTGGTGACCGACGAGGTCGAAGCCGAGATGTTGATGGAGTCGGCGGACAAGCGCTTGGCGGCAATCTCGAACGAAGTGCGCGTGCGTGTCGAAGATTCGAAGAAGAAGTTGATGACCGTCTTGCCGCGCAGCGTCGGCACTTTCTTGATCGGACGCTCATTGATTTCTTTGAAAGAGGTGGCCGTGTCGAGGATGGTGGTGATCTCCTCAACCGATAGCTCGCGGATTCCCAGCAGGTCTTTGCGGTTGAATGCCATCTCTTGAGTGACAGGTGACAAGAAGTCAGAAGTCAGGAGTCGGAATTCAGAAGACAGAATGGAAGAGGTAGTCGGCTATCGCCGCCGCTTTTATTCTGACTCCTGACTTCTGACTTCTTTCCGCGTTACTTGTCACTGTTTACTCATTCTCGACGACGATCACCTGTTCATCTTCGTCGTAATCTTTGAGCATCACTTTGACGATTTCGGCGTCAGTGGTCTGCACCTGCTTGCCGACGTAATCGGCCTGAATCGGCAGCTCGCGGTGGCCGCGATCAATCAGAACCGCAAGCTCGACGCGGCTCGGGCGACCGAAATCAACCAGCTCGTCGAGCGCGGCGCGCACCGTGCGACCGGTGTAGAGAACGTCGTCAACCAGCACGATGATGCTGTCGGTGACGTCGGCGGGAATCTCTGTGCGGTTGACGACCGGGCGCGGCCCGACCGTCGAAAGGTCGTCGCGGTAGAGCGTGATGTCGAGCTGGCCGACCGGCGGGCGCTTGCCTTCGAGCTGGGCGATCTTATCGGCAATGCGCTCGGCCAGCGGCACGCCGCGGCGGCGGATGCCGACAAGCAACAAGTTTTCGATGCCGGCATTGCGCTCGACGACCTCTGACGCCAGGCGCGAGAGTGCGCGGCTGATGCCCGGCCCATCCATGATCTGCGATTTCAACTTGAATTGCACAGGCGACTCCTTCGCAGCTTAACGGTCGCGCTGACTATAGCACGCTGGCGGCGGCGCGCTCAAGAAAGCGCCTGCTTCATTTCTGTTTGACGTGAAAGACCTGTCCGGCGACGATGATTTTGCCCTTGCGGCCCGCGCCTGTGTTGTTCGTTGCCACCGTGTAAGCCACCGCGCCATTGCCCGTGCCGTTGCCCTCTGAAGTGATCGTAATCCAGCTCACATTGCTGCGCGCGCTCCAGACACAGCCGCTATCGGCGGTAACCGCGATGCTGTCGCTGCTGCCCGCTGCGGCAAAGACCTGACGATACGACGCCAGCGCGTAACTGCAATTGCTTCCGTTAATCCCTTGCTGGCGAATCGTGTAGGTGCGCCGCGCCAGCGTGATCGAGCCGACGCGGGCGTTGATGTCGAGGTTGTCACGCACCGTAAAGCGGATGATGCCGTTACCGCTGCCACTGCCGTTGACGATGGCGATCCAGCTATCGCCAGTGGTTGCCGTCCAACTCGCCGTCGCCGGCGCGCTGACGTTGAGCGTCCCCTCAGCGGCAGCGGCGCTTAAGGCGAGGCTCTGCGGCGAAGCTACGGTCAAAGCCATGTCGGCAGCGGCCTTCACATCGAGCCGCCCGTGGCCGAAGGTGTTATTGGGCGAGCCGCTGCTGCTGCATGAAGACGAGTTGATGGGAGCTGCCGAATCTTCGAGGATGCCTTCAATCGTCGCCACCTTGCCGCGCAATTGCGGTTGCACCGACACCAGCAGGGCGACTGCGCCGGCAACATGCGGTGTCGCCATCGAAGTGCCGCTGATCGTGTTATAGGCAGTATTGTTGCTATTCCAGGCCGACCGCGTGCTGGTGCCCGGAGCGGCAATGTCGGGCTTGGCGCGGTTGCTGCCGTCAGCAGTCACCGGGCCGCGACTGCTGAACGAGGCAATGCTATCGCTGCCGGTCGTGAGCGCGCCGACAGTGAACGATTCGGGAAAGAATGAAGGCGCGTCTGAAACGGTTGAGCAGGACGAGCCGGAATTGCCTGCCGCAACGACCGTGACGATGCCGGCGGCGCGGTTGGCTTGAATCGCTTGCTGAATGATTCCCCAGGTGGACGAGTTACAGCCTTCGGACGCCGGGCAGCCCCACGAGTTGGTCGTCACATCGGGCGCTTTCGACGGATCACCTTGTGCCGGCGTGCCGCCTAGAGGATAGGGCGCGAGAAAGAACTGAAAGCACTCAGCATATCTGGCGGGCGTTCCGTCACCGCGATCCATGTTGCGGCAGCCGATCCATTTCGCGCCCGGCGCCATGCCGATCTGATTGCCCGCGCCATCGTCACCGGTCGCCGTGCCCACGGTGTGCGTGCCATGACCGTTGTCGTCGCAAGGCGCCGCGGCATCGTAACCACAGGGATTGCCTGTGCTGCTTCCTGCATGAATGCTGTCGTGCCAGTTGTAGTTGTGATCGGCGGTCACGCCATTCCAACCGCGATAATGCGGCTTGATGGCGTTGTGATTCCAGAGGTAGCCAGTGTCAGCGCCGCCGACGACGGCGCCCTGCCCTGTGTAGCCCATCGCCCAGACTTGCGGCGCGTGCGTGTAGCTGATGCCCGACTCTACGGTATCAATCTCATTAATCCGGTATGGCGGTTTGAGCTGCCGGTCCGGTTGGTCAATAGGCTGACTATAGATGCGCGGGTTGGCTTCGATGCGCATCACTTCGGGGCGCGCCGCCAGCGCCCGCGCCACATCGAGATTGCCTTTCACAAGGATCATGTTGACGACGTAGAACGACTCATGCTCGATACGGTTCGCCGCCAGCCAGTCGAGCGTCGCCCCCTGTGTCGCCTGCGCTTTGGCCATCAGCGTGCGGTAGACGAAGGTGCCTTTCTCTTCTTTCGTGGTAAGCTGATCGGCGCCGCTCAAGTCTGCCTGCTCACTGAAGACGACCAGGAATTCAGCCGGCTGATTGTCTTTGGTGCGCTCGATCACCAGGGGCGCGATCTTCGCCATCGCAAGTTGATTCGACGCCTCTGCCGGTGAACGCAGGTTGACCAGCAGGGTCAACAAGAGGGTGCCGAGCAACACGGCGAGCAAACGTATCTTCATGCTTCAGGGTTCTCCAGGCAAACTGATTTGGGGGTAGCCGTAGTATAGCAAATCATCTACCGGCAACCTATCTGATTCCTAAACCATCTGACGGCCAACGTACATCATAAGGATCATCGTAGCGTGCGATTCTCGGCGTCAAGATGCGGCACCGAGTTGAAGGTAAAGAGGCGCGCTTCGTCGGCCCTGGCGCGCAGCACCGTGACGCTGGTGTTATAGATGACGCCGAGAATGCTGATCAGCTTCTCATTCGTTAGGCCGAGCGCCGCCGCCGCGTGAACCGCAATCGGCGTTGCCGAAGTGAAAACCGCGACCGCCCGCTCGTGGCCATTGAAAGTGTCGGCGCAGGAATGAATGCGCTCGCGAAATGATTTCCAGCTCTCTTCGACGTCCAGCTCAGGAAAGCGATTCTCCATCCAGGCGCGAATGACCGCCTGGTCACAGCGACCTGTCGCGCCGGCGGTTGTGCGCGGGTCGCGGCGGATGGCTTCCTGCATTTCGACGACATCGCGGGCGAATTGCTCGTCGTCTTTCATCAGCCGCCGGGCAATCGATTTATAGACCGAGAGCAAGCTGAACTCGTTCCAGCGCTCGTCGGTCGTGACATCAGGCACCCGTGCGCCGGTGCGCACCATCGCTTCACAAGCCAGCTCGGCGGTGCGCCGCTGGCGGCTCAAGCCGCCTGAGATAATGGCATCCAGCTCGATCTTTTGCGACGCCAGATGCGCGCCGAGCAATCGCGCCTGCGCCTCGCCGACTTCCGATAGCGTGTCGTAGTTATCGCGCGTGCCGGCCTGCCCGTGACGAATTAGATAGATGAAGCTCAAGCGGTGTTCTCTCCCTATATGCCCGAACGTTCGGCCAGTTCCCAGGCGGCGCGCGCCAGGCCGGCAACGCGGCGGTCAAAATCCTTGAAGCGCTCGTCGTGCGTCTGCCCCTTCACATAGCGGTAGTAAATCTGTTGCAGAACGACCGCGACTTTGAACAGCGCGAAGACTTCATAAAAGGCGATGCCCGAAACATCACGACCGGTCTTTTCGGCGTAACGCGCCGCCAGGTCTTCGCGGGTCAACCAGCCGGGCTCGGTCGTCACCGGGCTGATCGATTCGCGCCGCGCTTCGGGGTCTTCCTTCTGCGCCCAGTAACAGAGCGCGATGCCGAGATCGATCAACGGGTCGCCGACCGTGCACATCTCCCAATCGAGGATGGCGATGATGCGCCAGGGCTCGCGCGCATCAAGCATCACGTTGTCGAGCTTGAAATCATTATGCACGAGCGTCGCCGGTCGCCCACGGTCAGGATCAGGCTCGGGCGGCATTCGATCAGCCAGCCAGCCGACGACCCGTTCAAGCTCCGGCACTTCGCTGGTCTTTGAGCGCTGCCAGCGCTCCGCCCAGCCGCGCACCTGCCGTGTGACAAACCCCACGGGCTTGCCAAGCTGGACGAGACCCGACGAATAAATATCCACCGCGTGGAGCGCCGCGAGCGCATCGATCATCGCTTCGCTGATCTGCCGGCGCAGCGCCAGGCTGTCTTCGACGGTAGGCGGCATCTCGCGGCGAACGACCAGGCCGCGCCGTCGCTCCATCAAGTAAAACGGCACACCGATGATCGATGCGTCTTCGCAGAGCAGGTAAGGCTGCGGCGCAAGATCAAACAGCGGGTGGATGGCCGCAAGCAAACGATACTCACGCGGCATATCGTGAGCCGTCGGCGCGACCGGGCCGAACGGCGGGCGGCGCAAGACGAATTCGCCGCCGCCCATCCGAATCAAATAAGTCAGGTTCGAATGGCCACCGGGAAATTGCTCGATGGCGATTGGCTGGTCGCTCAAGCGCGCGTCGGGCAGCACATCCGCAAGGCGCGCGCGCAGGTAATCTTCAAGCGCGGCAGTGTCTAGCTCTTCGCCTGAGCGAATCGGCGCGGTGTCTTTCAAGACGCTTTCATCAATGCTCATAACTTGAGCAGGGATGTTATGCGCTCGGCTAGGCGATTTCAAGCCGGCTCATTGAAACAGGGCTCGCCGCCGTGTTATGTTCGCGGCGCACGCCGCCCGTCTGGTCAACATCCAAAAAGATGATAAGATAGGGAACGGAACAGGCGACGGCCACAGGCCCCGGAAAGCGATACCATGGAAGAGCGCACGAAGGCGAGATAGGGGACGCATGACGACCGTGCTTATTGCAGATGATGATACGGTTGGACGCGGCATGTATCGGCGCGTGCTCGAATTCGAAGGCTGCAACGTGCTCGACGTCGCGAGCGGCGAGCAGGCGCTGGAGATTCTTGAGCACCAGCCGATCGATCTGTTGCTGACCGACGTGCTCATGCCAGGGATGGACGGGCTGGAGTTGCTGGAGCGTGCCCGTACCCTTCATCCTGACTTGCGCGCCATCATCATGACGGGCTTTAAGACTGACGAAGCCGTCATCCGCGCCTTCCGTAACAAAGCTTGCGATTTTCTCAGCAAGCCATTTCATGTTGATGAGCTGGTTGAGGCGGTGCAATCAGCCATGAGCCGTAATCCGAACTGTCAGATCGAAGTCATCTCTGAGAAGCCCGATTGGATCGAGCTGCGCGTTCCATGCGATCTGTCTGCCGTCGAGCCGATTCAAAAATTCCTCTACGAGCTACAGGGCAACCTGCCGAAAGAGACCCGCGAGGCTATCGGCTCGGTCTTCCGCGAGCTGCTCAACAACGCCATCGAGCATGGCGGCAAGCTCGACATCACCAAGAAGGTTGAAGTGAAATACATCCGCCTGAAGCAGGCGATTATGTATTCGATCAAAGACCCCGGCGAGGGCTTCGACCTCAAGCATATTGAGCATGCAGCGGTGGCCAACCCCGATGACGAGCCGTTCCGTCACATGCAGATTCGCATGGCGAAGGGGCTGCGCCCCGGCGGCTTTGGCATCATGCTGGCGTCACAGACGATTGACGAATTGATTTACAACCAGAAACACAACGAGGTAATTTTCATCAAGTACATCGCTTATAACAACGGCAGCCCGACGACGGACAAGCCGGCTGAATCTGCCGAGCCTATCGAGTCCTGATCATCCTTCTCGCTAGACGGCGCTTTCCGACACCCGCTCAGCCAGCCACGCGGTGACGCGCTCGAAGAGCATTTGCTTTTCC
>JBJMGU010000242.1:0-21528 GCA_045807765.1 Blastocatellia bacterium | reverse complement strand
TGGTCATGGGGCCGTGGTTCCATGGCGGCTGGGCGCGTAGCGATGGCGAAAGCCTTGGCAACGTACATTTCGGCTCGAAAACTTCGGAATTCTATCGGCAAAATATCGAGCTGCCGTTCTTTAATTATTTTCTGAAAGACAAGGGCGAGAATAAATTGCCCGAAGCTTATGTGTTCAACACCGGCGCGAATCGATGGCGGTCGCTGGCCGAGTGGCCGCCGAAGAATGCCGAGGCGAAGCGCTTCTACCTCGACGCCGGCGGCAAACTGCCGACGACGGCGCCGGCGTCGAAAGGGTGTTTTGCCGAATATGTGAGCGACCCGGCCAGGCCCGTTCCGTTCGTCAACTACACGACGATCTTCACGCCGCGCGAGTATATGACCGACGATCAGCGCTTTGCGGCGACGCGCCCCGACGTTGTGGTTTTTCAGACCGAGCCGCTGGGCGACGGGATGACCGCCGCCGGGCCGATCCACATCAGCCTCGACGTTTCGACGACGGGTACGGATTCGGATTTCGTCATCAAGGTGATTGACGTATACCCCGACGACGCGCCCGACAACGAGCCGAACCCGGAGGGCGTGAGGATGGGCGGCTACCAGATGATGGTAAGAGGAGAGCCGTTTCGCGCTAAGTATCGAAAGAGCTTCGTTAAACCGGAAGCGATGGTTCCGGGAAAAATGACCCGCATCGAGTTCGATATGCCGGACATCTTTCACACCTGGCTGAAAGGGCACCGCTTGATGGTGCAGGTGCAGAGCAGTTGGTTCCCGTTCGTGGACAGGAATCCACAGAGATTCGAGGATATCTACAGCGCCAAAGACACGGACTTTCAGAAAGCGACGCAGCGCGTCTACTGCTCTTCGCAGATCACGCTGCGGGTCGTGAAGCCGACCGAAGCGGGCAGGTAAGCAAACCGGCTGAGCTTAGCCAGAAGAATCGCCACCAGAGCCCGAAGGCAGAAAGAAGCGCCATCTGCATGGCGCTTCTTTCTGCCTTATTTCAGCAATTGTCCGGCAATGACGAGCTTTTGAAGTGAGCCAGCGCCCGCGGTCAGGCTCAGTTTGAACAGGCGCACGAGTTGTTCGTCGTATCGCGGTCGGTGATCGTGAAAGTCGTCCCACTCGTCAGTGATTGCACCGAAGCCGTCGCCCGATGTGTGCTGGTGTCCAGGTTCGCGAGCAAGCGCAAGTTGCTCACGTTGTGCTGCAAGGTGAGGTGACTGCCTTTGCTTGTCAGGCTGCCTGTGCCGGCAATCACCAGGCCGCGGCAATTGCTGAAGCGGTACTCGCCGGTCGTCGAATTGATCTGCAAAAGACTGCCGCTGCCATCATCTTGCAAGCAGGTGTCGTAAGACGGCCCGCAATGTTTCGGCGGGTAGGCGGCGATGGCTGTCCCGGAACTGTGACCGGGAAAAGGCGAGCCGGGAATTTCGCTCAATCGCCCATCGGCGGCGATGCGGAAGACGCCAATCGTCGCGTCGCCATTCGCTACGAAGAGGAGCGTGCCGGCCTGATTCGTCGTCAGGTCGCGCGGCGAGCGGTCTTCGTTCGTGCTGATGCCGACGTAAAAGGGCGAGCCGGGCGCTTGCGACAAGCCACCATCGGTGGCGACGTTGAGCACCGTGAGCCTCGCATTCTCATTGCCGATAAAGAGGTGACGCTCGTCGGGGCTGAGAATCATCTCCTGTGCGTCGGAGCCGCCAAGAAACTCGAAGATCGAGCCGGGCACCGCGCTCAGCAGGCCATTCGCAGCAATGTTCCAGACCTCGACGCGAGTCCAGCCGGACGCCCTCTCACCGATAAAAAGCCGGCTGCCCACACAATTCACTTCCGGCTGGGCCGGGTCCCCGCGCTTCTCGTCGCCGGGCTGGAACTGCGAACCCGGCACCAACGTCAGCCCGCCGTCTGCGCCGATGCGGTAGACCGACAGCAAGCGGGTGCCTACCGAAACGGCGAACAGAAATCTTCCGTCGGGCGAAACGGCCATGGCGCAGTCATAGGGGGTGCGAAAGGGCGAGCCGGGAACCCGCGTCAGCGATCCGTCGGCGGCGACGCGAAAGGCGGTGATCATGCCAATGCTCGACTCCGCCGCGTAGAGGAAACGATTGTCGCCGGTCACGGCAAGGCGGATGCCAAACGTAACGGGTATGGCGATGGAAAAGGGCGAGCCGGGAGCGGGCGTGAGAAAGCCGGTCTGCGGGTTGATCGAAAAGACCGTGACCGTCCCACTGCTGCCGTTCGGCACATAGAGAAAGTTACCGACCGGAGCGACGACCAGGTTCTCCATCGCCCCGGCAACGTCGCTGGCTTGGCCATTTGTCAGAAATGGCGAACCAGGAATCTCGGTCAACGTGCCATTGGCGGCTACCACGTATCCCAGGACGCTGTGATTGTTAAGATGACCGTTGTTCACGTAAACGAAATTACTTTGCGCGTACAGCCTTGCGGTCAACAACACGAAGAAGAGCGCGCCGAGTAGGAGAGCTCGGTAGATAAAGCGAATCATGGTGTGCTCCTTCATCTGAGGATAATACATTTGTCTGAGCAGCCGTTGGCGGCAACGATACTATGCTCGTGCAGCAACGCCGTCAAGTTTTCATGACTCGCCGCGCCGTTGATGAAAAGCTGGACATTATTTCAGAAGCTGTGCGGCAATGACGAGCTTTTGAATCTCGGAGGTGCCTTCGTATATCCGCAGGGCGCGGACGTCGCGGTAGAGATGCTCGACCGCCGCGCCGCGCACCAGTCCAGCGCCGCCATGAATCTGCACCGCCGCGTCAATAATGCGCTGCGCGCTTTCGGTCGCATACAGCTTGGCCATCGCCGCTTCGGTTGTGATCCGTTCAGCGCCCTGGTCTTTGCGCCACGCGGCGCGATAGACCAGCAAGCGCGCCGCGTCTAATTCAACCGCCATCTCGGCAATCTTCATCTGTGTCGCTTGAAAATCCGCAAGCGCTCGCCCGAACTGTACGCGCCGCTTCGCATACCCAATCGCCTCGTCCAGCGCCCGCCACGCCAGGCCGCAAGCGGCGGCGCCGACCGTCGGGCGAAACGTATCGAGCGTCTGCATGGCGATCTTGAATCCCGCGCCCTCGTCGCCCAGGCGGTTCGTCGCCGGCACGCGACAACCATCAAAGCGCAGGCGGCCAATCGGGTGCGGCGCGATCAGCTCAAGCCGAGCTTCGACCGCAAAGCCCGCCGCGTCGCGCTCGACTAAAAATGCCGAGATGCCGCGGTGCCCGGCCTCTGTGTCGGTCTTTGCAAAGACCGTGTAGAAGTCGGCCAGCCCGGCGTTCGAGATGAACGTCTTGGTACCTTCGATAACATAGCTGTCGCCGTCGCGCCGCGCCGTCGTCTTGAGCGCCGAAACGTCCGAGCCGGCGTCGGGCTCGGTAATGGCGAAAGCGGCGATGGCTACACCCGATTTGACGCGCGGCAGCCAGCGGCGCTTGAGCGCGTCGTCGCCGGCAAGCGCCATAGGGAAGCTGCCCAGACCCTGCATGGCGAACATCAAATCCGAAAGTGACGAATCATACGAAAGATGCTCGCGGGCGACGCACAGCGCCCTTACGTCGAGCGGCGCGCTGCGGAAATCCGCCGGCACCGTGTAAGCGAGTAAGCCCTCGTCGGCAAGCGCTCGCACGAGCCCGCGCGCCTGCTCGTCTTCGCTGGCAGCCGTCTGGCGCGAGCGCTCGCGGTTGAAGCGGTCAACCTGTGCGGCAAGCTCTGTGTGATGAGTTTCGAAAAAAGGCGTGTCAATCATAAGCAGCTCAACTTTCGCATGTAGCGCAATCTGATAGATGGCGCAGCGACTCGCGCCATCTATCAGATTGCGCTACATCGGGCTCTAAAGAATCAAACCATCTGGTTTTCTTCTGCAAGCAACTGTGTAACGCGCGCCACACCACTGGCACCGCCGTCGCGTGTCAGCAATCGGATGCGCGTGCGGCGCGCTAAGAAATCTTCGACCGTGACGACCATCTCGTGGCGCGCCGCATAAACAACTTCGGCCTCGATGTGCGGCAAGTCGGCGATCAGCCGTGACTTTAACGCTTCGCGCCGGCGCGTCAGCTCAAGCACAGCCACGCCGTTGCCGCCATAGCTTTGCAGCAAGTGTTCGGCAGTCTCGCGCGGCACGGCGAACTCATCAGCGAGGCGGGCAGCTTCCGCGGTCTGGTCACCCGTCAGAAGTGTGCTGCTGGCCAGCTCAATCTCGGCGGTGCGGCTGTGCGTAGACATGAGGTGCGCCGGGGCGTCCGCCGCCAGCCGCTTGAGGCCGAGGTCCACCGCGCGCTCGGCCATCGCCCGCCACGTCGTCAGCTTGCCACCGATGATCGAGATCATCCCGGCTGGCGTTTCAATGATCGTTTCGCGCCGCGACAGCTCTTTGGTCGCGTTCGCGTCGCCGGCGGCCAGCGGGCGCAAGCCGGCGAATGTGCTGATGACATCTTGCGTCGTGATGCCCGCGTCGGGAAAACTGCGCGCCGCCGATTCGACAATGCGGCGCACTTCTGCGGCAGCCGCCTGCGGCTCTTCGGGACGGCCTACATAGTCCGTATCGGTTGTGCCGATCACCGTGCGATTCTGCCACGGGATGACGAAGAGAAAGCGCTGCTCGCCCAGCGACGGGATCAAGACCGCCGCGCGGTTGCTCAGCTTCTCGGCAGGCAGCACGACGTGAATGCCTTTCGATGGCCTTAAAGTTTTCAGCGCCGCCGGGTCGCTCATGCGCATGACCTCATCGGCCCATACGCCTGTGGCATTGATTACAATTCGCGCGGCGACAGTCAAATGCTCGCCGCTCAAGCGGTCACTGATTTCAACCCCCGCGATGTAGCCATCACGCTCGACGAAGCCTGTGGCGGCGACATAATTGGCGACGACTGCGCCGTGCGCTGCTGCCGTCTTAATGATCTCGATGACCAGTCGCGCGTCGTCGGTCAAACCATCGTAATAGAGGAACGCGCCGCGCAGCCCCTCGGCTGACAGGTGCGGCGCAAACGTCAGCGCCTCGGCAGGCGGCAGCCAGCGATGGCGCGCGAAGTTTTGCCGGCCCGCCAGCCAGTCATAGAGCGTCAGCCCGGCGCGCAGCTTCAGCACGCTGTTGCCGAGCGGCGAACGCTTGCCGGTTTTATAAACCGGAACCAGAAACGGCAGTGGCGCGCTCAGGTGCGGTGCGTTTTGTCGCAGCCGCGCGCGCTCGCGCAAGCCTTCGCGGACGAGCGCCAGCTCGAAGCGCTCAAGGTAACGAAGCCCGCCATGAATGAGCTTTGACGAGCGCGAGCTGGTGCCGCTGGCAAAGTCACGCTGTTCAATCAAGGCGACCGTCAGGCCGCGCGTCACGGCATCGAGCGCGACACCCGCGCCGGTCGCGCCGCCGCCGATCACGACGATGTCGAACCGCTCACTCCGCATACGTTCAAGGTTCGCCGCGCGCGTTCTCAGCGAAAGCTCCGTCACCGTGCTATTTTTCGCATTGCTCATCTGCGACCATCCCAACTGTAGTCGAAGCCTGCCGGCCAGGCAAAGCGCGCCGCCACGCGAGGCGGTTAGCTTGCGCCCGCTTCATCGAGCAGGTACGATGCTGCGCGATACACCGCAAAGGATCAACATGCCCGGACTGCTCGAAGGCATTCGCGTCATCGATTTTGGGCGCTTCATCGCCGCGCCCTACTGCGCCATGTTGCTTGCGGATTTCGGCGCCGACGTTATCCGCGTCGAGCGGCGCGAGGGCGGCGAAGACCGTCGGCTCGGCCCGGTCACCGGCAGCGGCGAAGGCGGGCTCTTCCTGAACCTCAACCGCAACAAGCGCGGCATGACGCTCGACCTCGCACACCCGATCGCTGAAGAGATCATCCGCCGTCTCGTCCACAGCGCCGATATCGTCATCGTCAATCTGCCTATCGGCGTGATGCGAAAGCTCAAGCTCGATTACGACGACCTGCGGCAGATCAAAGAAGAGATCATCCTGGTGCGGGCGTCAGCCTTCGGCCCCGACGGGCCGTACCGCGACCGTATTGGCTTCGACGGCGTCGTACAGGCGATGAGTGGCGCGATGAGCCTGACCGGCTTTCCTGATGGCCCGCCCGTGCGCTCCATCGTCTCGTGGGTGGATTACGGCACGGCGCTGCACGCCGCTTTCGGGGCAATGGCGGCTCTGTATCATCGCTTACAAACCGGACACGGTCAGGTCATAGACGTTTCGCTGCTGGCGACCGGCGTGATGTTCATGATGCCGCTGCTCGCCGAGCGCCAGGCGACGGGGATTCGCCGCGAGCAGTTGGGCAATACAGGATACTACGCCGCGCCTGCCGACACTTATCGCACGCGCGATGGCTGGCTGCTGGTGCCGACCATCGGTAATGACATGTTTCGCCGCTGGGCGCGGCTCGTGGGACGCCCCGACTTGATTGAAGACCCGCGCTGCAAAGACGACATCACGCGCGCCGCTCATGCCGACCTCATCAACGCGGTGATGAAAGAGTGGTGCGCGGCGCGCACGCGCGCCGAAGCGCTCGCCGAGCTTGAGTGCGCCCGCATCCCCTGCGGGCCCGTCTATGATCTTGACGAAGTGCTGGCCGACTCGCAGGTTGCGGCGCGCCGCCTGCTCGAAGCGGTCGAATATCCCGGCGGCGCTGTGCCGGTTCCTGTCGCAACAACGCCCGTGCGGCTCGGCGATGCGCCCACCGAAGTGCGTCGCTGCGCACCGCAACTCGGCGAGCATACCGACGAGGTGCTACAAGAGCTTGGCTTTGCGGCGCGTGAAATCGCCGGCTTTCGCCAGCAAGGCGTCATCTAGCAGCGCTCGAAAAAGGAGAGACTATGGCAACGCGAATCATCAACGGCATTGAAGAATTAAAGACGCTCGTCGGCGAAGAGATCGGCGCGAGCGATTGGTTCGAAGTCACGCAGGCGCGCATCAACGCTTTTGCTGATGCCACCGAAGATCACCAGTGGATTCACATCGACGCCGAGCGCGCCAAAACCGACTCGCCATTCGGCGGCACCATCGCGCACGGCTTTCTGACGCTGTCACTGTTGCCGCATCTGGCGGCGCAAGCCTACCGCGTGCAGGGCAGTATCAAGATGGGCATCAACTACGGCTTGAACCGCCTGCGCTTCGTGTCGCCTGTGCCTTCTGGGTCACGCGTCCGCGCGCGGTTCACTTTGCAGGCGGTCGAAGATGTGGCGGGCGGTGCTCAGCTTACGGTCGTCGTCACGGTCGAGATCGAAGGCGGCCAGAAGCCGGCGCTGGTCGCCGAGTGGCTGACGCGCTACTACCTGTAACCAGCGGCGACCGGCGAGCGCATTGTCCAGCGAGTGCGCCACACGGCAATTTATCGCCCGCGCTTTGTGTAAAACTTTCACCCCGGTATTCTTTATAGCCGCCCATCTATGCGGCTCGACTGCGCGCTTGCTTGACGCCTTCCAAAGCGCTCCGGTATAACACGCGCGGAGAAAACTATGGCAGGCATCACTCGATTCGGCGCATACATTCCTTATTATCGGCTCACTCACAAAGACATCGCCCGCGCCTGGGGCGGTCGCGCCGGCGACGGAGAGCGTGCCGTCGCCGCCGTTGACGAGGACTCGATCACTATGGCCGTCGAAGCCGTGCGCGATCTGTTGGCCGGGCGCACGGCCAGCGACGTGGACGGCTTGATCTTCGCCAGCACGACTTCGCCTTACGCCGAAAAGCAGGCGTCGGCGCTCGTCGCTACGGTCACCGACCTGCGCCACGACGTGCGTAGCGCAGATCACACCAGCTCGCTGCGGGCGGCGACCTCTGCGCTCGCTGCTGCGCTCGATACGGTTGCCGCCGGGTCGGCTTCGCGCGTCATCGTTACGGCTGCCGACACGCGGCTCGGCGCGCCGCGCTCAATGAATGAACGACTGTTCGGCGACGCCGCGGCAGCGATAGAAGTCGGGCGCAATGGCGTCATCGCCAATTTGCTCGCCACGCATTCGACGGTTGACGAAATGACAGACCTCTGGCGCAAGCCAGGCGAGTCGTTCGTCGCGGGCTGGGAAGAACGCTTTGCCATCACGCAAGGTTATCAGCGTGTTGTGCGGCAGACGGTCAGCGAGCTGTTCGAGCGCACAGGCATCGGCCCCGCAGAAATCTCAAAGGCGATCTTTTATGCGCCTGACCCTGGCTCGCTTGCCGGCGTCGCGAAAGAGCTGGGACTCAAGGCCGAACAGATTCCCGATCACCTGCTCACGTCGGTCGGCAACAGCGGCGCAGCGATGCCGGCGCTCGTCCTGTCGTCGGTTCTTGAGCAGGCCGAAGTCGGTGACAAGCTGCTCGTGGTCGGCTACGGCTCAGGCGCCGACGCCTTGTTGTTTGAAGTGACCGAAGAGATCGTGCGCGAACAGGCCATGACGCGGCGCGGCGTGCGCGGCCACCTGGCATCGAAGGCGAGCCTTGAAAGTTATGAGCGCTACATGAAATTTCGCGAGCTGGTCGAGACCGAAGCGCCGCGCCGCCAGATGCCTTCAGCGTCGGCGACGCAAATCTGGCGCAACCGCGACGACATCTATCGCTTCTATGGCTATCGCTGCTTGAACTGCGGCAAGGTGCAATATCCGCGCCAGCGACTCTGCATCGCCTGTCAGGCGCGAGACCAGTTCGAAACCTTGCGGCTCGCCGATAAGCAAGCCGCGGTCTTTACCTTCACCGTAGATTTTCTGAACGCCGACCCCGACCCGCCAACGGTGATGACGGTCGTTGATTTTGAGGGCGGCGGGCGCGCCTACTTGCAGATGACCGACCGCAACCCGGCAGAGGTGCGCATTGAGCAAACGGTCGAGATGACCTTCCGTCGCATGTACGAAGCCGAAGGCTTCACCAACTATTACTGGAAGTGCCGCCCGATCAGATAGTCATTTGTCCGTCACAAAAGACGAATAATTATTCGATAGATTGGAACCAATCCGCCAATTGCGCGTCTAAACATCACAGAGCGCCGCCGGGGCTGAGAATTGTGCAAGGCCCGCCGGCTTATGGCGTTCTCCTGCTGACACGATTCCACCAGCCCGGCTCCGACCCTCATCCACAAGGAGTCTCACATGAAAACACTGGCTGCTCTCCTCGCGAGCGTTCTGCTGGTAGCGCTGGCGCTGGCCGGTTCTTCGCATCACCGCACGGTTAAAGCAAGCAGACAGGCGCGGCAGGCCGGCGCCGCGGCGCATCAAGACTGGCGCATCTCGTCGCCCGCAAGCTTTGACAACTTGACCCTCTTTCCAGTGCTTTCCGAGCAGGCCGCCAGCGTTGACGACTTCATCACCCTCGACGAAGGCTTGCGCAGCGGCAAAGTCATCATCACCGAACTGGGCGCCGACGGGCGCTCGCACCGCCTGCGCGCCCACCGACGGAGCGACGATAATGCCGAAGTCAACCGGCTGGCGCTGACCAACCGCTCCGGCAAAAAGCTGATCCTGATTGCCGGCGAGATGATCGTTGGCGGCAAGCAGGATCGCATCGTCGGTCACGACTGCGTCATTGAAGCGACCGCCAGGCCGGTGCCGATTGATGTCTTCTGCGTCGAGCACGGCAGGTGGTCGGGCAGCGAGAGCTTCGGTCAGAGCCGCAGCGACGGCGAGGGAAGTATCAGGGAAAGCCGCATCGGTCAGCGGCAACGTAGAGGCCACGGCGGCGGCATCGGCAGAGGCGCTGGTGGCGTCGTCGGGGCGGGCCGTGGCTACGTAGCCGGCGGCACTCCGGGTGGTGTGGTCTCCGGCGTCATCGCCATGCCGATGGTGCGCGAGAAGGCGCAGGCGAGCAAGAGCCAGTCCGATGTTTGGAGTAAGGTTTCTGAAACCGTTGCGGTCAACCGCGTGAGCAGCGACACCGGTGACCTCAAGAGCGTCTACGAAGACAAGCATGTGAATCGCAAGCTCGACGATTACGAGCGCGCCTTTAAGACCAGACTGCAAGCCGCAAACATCGTCGGTGTGGTTGCGGCAATCAATGGTCGGATTATCTCTGCCGATGTCTTCGCCAATCACCGGCTCTTTCAAGCTTACTGGCCGAAGGTGCTGAAGTCATACGCGCTGCAAGCGGTCAGCGCCACCGAGCGGCAATCGCAAGAGGTTGCGCGCGGCGACGCCGAAGCCTATCTGGCGCGCGTCGAAGGCGCAACGGCTGCAACCGGCGACCAGGGCGCTTACCGGCTGGTCGAGAACCAGTCGAACAAAGACGCCAGCTTCGAGCTGGAAAGCCGCGCCGCTCGCCGCCCTCTGATCCACTTCAATCGCGTCAGCAAGGAATGAAGAGCGACGCGGAGACGCGGAGACGCGGCGAGGGAAAGGCATAGTGACGAACCGCCCTCTTTCCCTGCGTCTCCGCGTCGCCGCGTCTCCGTGTCGCCGCGTCTCCGCGTCCCCGCGTCGCCCTTTCGCATCGTCTGACTTGAAAATACCGCCGGATATGGGTAGCGTACAGGCTTGCTTATCAGGCTCCATTGCAAGCCGCTTATGATTCACCCAAGTTAGACGCGAAAGGAAAGATTGATGCAGAGAGTTATAGATGTCTGGCGCAGCCCTAGCCTGAACCGCCAGATGGAGATTGTCACGTATGGGGACTACGGCTTCCCTTTGTTGTTGTTCCCGACCGCTGCCGCCGACTTTCTAGAGTATGAAAGATTCCAATTGATTGACGCCATCCAGGACCTGATAGAGGCGGGCCGCGTCAAGGTCTTCTCGATCAACTCGATCAATCGTGACTCGTGGCTCAACAAACAGGTACATCCGCACGATAAGGGCATTCGCCAGGAGCAGTACAACCAGTACATCAGCCGCGAAGTCGTGCCCTTCATCTGGAACAGTTGCCGCGGTCGTATTGGCATCATCACGGCGGGCGCCAGCCTCGGCGCGTTTCACTGCGCCAATCAACTCTTCCGCCGCCCCGACCTCTTCGATGGCATGATTGCCATGAGCGGCGCATATGATATTCGCGGCTATTACGACGGCGACTATTACGACGACAACATCTACTACAACAACCCTGTGGATTACTTGCCGAACCTCGGCGGCCACGACCTCTGGATGCTGCAACAGAAGCGGCACATCCACATCGTCACCGGTCAGGGCGATTACGAAAACCCGGACGCTTCGCGCCGCCTCGCCGGCATCCTTTATAACAAAGGCATCACCTACGAGCTGGCCTTGTGGGGCTATGACATGCCGCATGACTGGCCGACCTGGCGCTCCATGTTGCGTTATTACCTGAGCGAGAAATTCTGAGAGGAAGAAGTCAGGAGTCAGAAGTCAGAAGACAGAATGAATAAGGAAGTCGGCGGCAGCGAGTCCGCTTGTCGCGAGTACGCTTGTCCGCCGCCGCTATTATTCTGACTCCTGACTTCTGACTTCTTAAAAGAGATATGCCCAACGAAGAACACGTCAAGTGGTACAGCCACCGCATGGGGCGCGACATGGATGTGTTGGTTCACGGCCACGCCGGCGCGCCGGTCATCGTCTGCCCAAGCTCGTGGGGCCATTATTACGAGTGGAAAGACTTTCTGATGGTCGAGACGCTGGCTGATAAGCTCGACGCCGGCCACATCCAGCTTTTCGGTATTGATAGCCATTGCGCCGATTCGTGGTACAACGACCAGATACCGCCGCGCGAGCGCGTCCGCCGCCACAACGTCTGGGAAGACTATGTGCTAAGCGAAGTCGTGCCGTTCATTCGCTCGCGCAATAGCAATGATTATTTCATCACCGCCGGCGTCAGCTTCGGCGCGTACCTGGCGGTTAACCTCGCCTTCAAGCATCCCGGCCTGGTGCGCAAGACCGTCGGCATCAGCGGCTCGTACCGCGTCCAGCGTTTGCTCGACGGCTACGATGACGAAGACGCTTATTACAACTGCCCTGTCGCTTACATGAGGGGCTTGAGCGACGAGTGGTACTTATCACAGATTCGCCGCATGGAGATTTTTCTGGTCACCAGCGACCGCGACCTCGGCATCTGCCGTGAGCGCACCTATGAGATGTCGCGCGTCTTGACCGAGCGCGCCATTCCGCACAGCCTCGACGACTGGGGCGGCGAATTGATTCACGACTGGCCGAGCTGGCGCAAGATGATCCGCCACTACCTTTGAAACGCAGGGAATGGGTTGAATGAATAAACTCCAAGATCAAATCGTCATCATCACCGGCGCGTCGGCAGGCATCGGCGAAGCAAGCGCGAGAATGCTGGCGCAGCAGGGCGCAATCATTGTGCTGGTGGCGCGGCGCAAAGAGCGGCTCGATCAATTGAAAGGCGAGATTGAAGCTGCCGGCGGGCGGGCGCTGGCCATTGCCGCCGACATCACGGACGCCGCGGATCGCGAGCGCCTGATGAGTGAAACGCTCGCCGCCTTTGGTCGCATTGACGCGCTCGTCAACAACGCCGGCTACGGGCAGCGCGGCCCAATTGAGATGGTGCCGGTCGAAGCCATCCGCGAGAATTTCGAGACCAACCTCTTCTCGCTGATCGCGCTGACGCAACAGGTGATTCCGATCATGAGGCGGCAGGCGAGCGGACGCATCGTCAACATCAGCTCGGTCGCCGGGCGCATCGCGCGCCCGCTGTCGAGCATCTATGACGCCACGAAACACGCTCTGGAAGCCATTTCCGATGGCCTGCGCGGCGAGCTGGCGCCTTTTGGTATCAAGGTGGTAATCATCGAGCCGGGCTTCATCGTCACCGAGTTCTTAGGCGTCGCCAACGAGCGCGCCCGCGACGTGATCGAACAGGACAGCCCGTACAAGCCGTTCTTCGAAGGCTTCGCCGAAGGCTATCAGCGCATACGCAAGATGGCGGGCCGTCCCGACGACATCGCCGAGCTGGTGCTGAAAGCCCTGACGCTCGACCGTCCGCGCCCGCGCTACGCGGCGCCGCGCCATGCGCGGTTGGCGCTCAGGGCCAAGCGCTGGCTGCCGGAGCGCTTGTTCAACCGGCTGGCGGCGAAACAGTCGGGCGTGGATGAAAAGAAGCTGCGGCAACAAGCGCAGGGCCGCTGACCGTGACTGCTGATGATTCAACTGGGGGAATAGATGAAGACGGAAAAGGATATCAATCCGACTACGGAGTTTCAGCGCGAAGAAGAGCGCGTCGTCGCGCGCAGCGCCGTCTTCAAAAAGGAGCTTGGCCTCACCGACCTGGCGCTCACGCAGATATTGTTCATCGTCGGTCTGCCGTGGATCGGCGTCGCCGCCAAGCAAGGCCCATCGCATGTCGTCTTATGGCTGCTGGCCATGCTGTTCTTCTACATTCCGTCGGCGGTCGTGGTCATCTATCTCAACCGCGTTATGCCGCTCGAAGGCGGGCTGTATCAGTGGGCCAAGCTCGGCTTCAACGAGCTGATCGGATTCCTGGTGGCATGGAACCTGTGGCTGTTTGCCATCTTGAACACCTCCGAGATCGGTCTGCAAGTGACGCAATACGTCCGCTATGTGATCGGCCCCGAAGGCGAATGGCTGACGGCGAGCCGCTGGTTTATCGGCCTGGTCAGCACGGCGATCATCGCCTTGCTGGTCGTCCTTGCGACGGTCGGCCTCAGCGTCGGCAAGTGGGTTCATAAGGCCGGCGGTGTGCTGATGCTCTTGACCTTTGCCGCTGTCCTTATCCTGCCCTTCTTGCACCGCGGGGGCGGCGCGGCGGGCGACGGGCACGGGCTCAGGATTGAAATGCCGATGCTCTCGCTGATGAGCTTCAATCTGCTCGGCAAGATGGGATTCGGGGCGCTCGGCGGCTTCGAGTATGTCGCCATCCATGCGGGCGAGTGCCGCGACCCTGTGCGCGCCATCAGTCGCTCGGTTATGTTGGCCGCGCCCATCATCGCCGTGATGTTCATTCTGGGAACGAATTCCGTCCTGACGCTGATCCCGCAGGATCGCATCGATCTGATCGCTCCCATCCCGCAGGTCTTGAGCGAAGGCTTTCGCTCGTTGAGCTTCGCGGCGGCCATTGTGCCTCTCGCCATACTCGCCATGCTCTGCATACGGGTGGCGCAATCGAGCGTGATGTTTACCGGCAACACACGGTTGCCGATGGTGGCCGGCTGGGATCAGTTGTTGCCGGAATGGTTCACGCGATTGCACGCCCGCTATCGAACGCCGGTCAATTCGATCCTCTTCGTCGGCGCGGCAACGCTGGTGCTGGGCGTCCTCGGTCTGATCGGCGTCGGCAAACAAGAAGCGTTTCAGTTGTTGTGGAATGCGTCGGGAATGTTCTACGCGCTGACCTACCTGGCGATGTTCGCCCTGCCGCTGATCGGCTTGCGCGATAGCGATGCGCCGCGACCTCTGTGGCTGAAAGCCTGCGCCTTGTCCGGTGGGTTGATGACGCTGCTCTACGTTGCGCTTTCCATCGTTCCCATCATCGAGGTTGAAAGCCGCGTCAGCTTTGCGGTGAAAATATTGGGACTGATTGTCGTGACGAACATCGTCGGGCTATTGATCTTTGTCGCCGCAGGCCGGCGGCGCCGTGCCCGGGCCGCCCTTGAAATCCCCGCAGCCGACCGTTAGCATTTCTCTTTCTCATCATGGCAAAAACATCTATTCATCTACGCACGCCGGCAGGCGCACGCCGGCTGCTGATTATCTTCGCGGCGCTTTGCCTGGCGGTGCCCTCGATTCCCGTGGCGCTGGCCGCAGTGCCGAGCGCGCCGTTCGTCTATATGGGCATGACGCGGCGCGATTTCGGCGATGTCTTCGCCGGCGAAGACATCGAGCAGACCTTCGCTGTGCGCAACGATGGTGACGCGCCGCTAGAGATGCAACAGAAATCGCTCACCGGTCAGGCAGCGCCCGTGCCCCAGGTGATGCGGGCGGCGGCTTTTTATGGCGGCAGCCGGCTTGCGCTGAAGCCTGTAGCGCTGCGCCGGGCGGCGCCGAGCTGATGCCCGCCCGCGGACTTTTATTTCGATAAAGTCCTTCAGCCTGGTCAGGCTGGCGTCATTCGCGTCCGTATCCGAACTAAAGACCTTGAGCCCGGGCCCATCGAGCAGTCGTACGAATTGCAGACCAATGATCCGAAGCACCGCATCATCAAGGTCACAATGGCGGCAACCGTCAAGCCGCTGCCGGCCTTCGTCAATCGTCTGAGCAATGCCGACATTGAGCACGGCGAGCAGGTCGGCGCCTTCATTGTCTGGCCGGCAGCGCGGCCTATCATCCCGCTCGAAGCCGGAGAGCGGCTGCCGATTCTGCTGCGGATTCGCCCCGCCCAACCGGGCCAGAGCGTCAATCTCACGGCTGGCGGCGACGGCTACAAGCTGACGCGCGAAAGCCACGGCGACGGCTATCTCTTGGAGGTGACCGCCGAGCCCTCTGTCAATGTGGCATCACGCGTGCTGCCGCTGGTTGTCAAAGTCGAAGGCGGCGAAGAGTTAAACCTGCAAGTCACGACCAGGACACAGGCCGAGAATCTAGTGATCACGCCGCGGCAGGTAGATTTCGGCGAGGTCTCTTTTGCAAAGTTGCAAGCGGGCGGGACGCTGTTCAGCCGGCTTGGCATTCGCAAGCAGGTCGGCAGCTTTCAGATCAAATCGCTAAAGTCGTCGCTCGAATTCTTGCAGGTAGATTCGCAGACCATTGTAGATGGCAGCAACTACCTGATTCGCCTGCGACTCGATCCAACACGGCTGCCGAAGCCGGCGACCTACATCGGCACATTGCACATCGAAACGACCGACACGGCACATCCGCAACTTGATGTGCCGATCAAGCTGGTGATAACGCCGTAGGGCAGGAAGCAGGAGGCAGGCGATCTCTAAGCTCCGTTAGGAGCGGGATGTTTCTAGTCGTCGCGGCGCTTAAAAACTCAAGCCCCGGAGGAGCGCAATATGGACATTACGCTCCTCCGGGGCTTCGTCCTGTTCGGCGTCGGTAACTATAAACATCGCGTCCCTATGGGACTGCTTCCTGCCTACTGCCTACTGCTTCACGTCGCTGGTTTCTTCGCGCCCTTCGAGGCGTTCGAGGCGACGGCGCAGGGTTTCGCTGCGGGTGCGCAGTTGCGTGACCTGGGCTTGCAACTCGGCGATGCGCTGCTGCGCCTGCTGCTGCTGGCTGTGCGTGTCGTCTAAGGCGCGCTGGTATTCGGCGCGCAATGCGGCTTCGCCTTCGTCGCGCCGCAGAAAGCCGCGCATGGTTACCTCTTGCTGAATGTTCTTCTGCCGGCGCTGAATCTCGGCCTCGCGCGCGTCGAGCTCGATTTTGCGCTGCGTCGCCTGATCGAGCTTGTCTTCGATCTTCGCCAGCCGCTCTTCCGAAAGCAGCAACTCCAACCCCAGCGAATTGCGGTCGGTGGCGCGCCGCAGCAGCTTGATCTCGGCGTTAAGCGCATCGATCTGCGCCGTCAGACTCACGAGCGTGCGGCGCATCTGCTCTTCAGAAGTGGGCGCCTCGACCACTGCATCCGGCGGCGCTGCCGGTTCGGCCTTCGGCTTCTGCGCCGGGCGCTGTGTACGCGGCCTGGCCGGTCGGGTTGTCGGCTCCTGTGCCGGGCTGGCAACCGCTAGCAGTGTGGTGAAGATCACGGACAGAAAGATGGCGCTCAAGGTTCGCTTCATGCTCAATGCTCCTTTGTCTCTGCCATCATAATAAGCTCTGCGCGCCCACATCGGTTCCATTTTTTGCTCGGCTTGCGGCGGCCAGAGCGCTTCTGCAATCAGTTTACTCTGACCACGGCCATCAGGACACAGCGACAGGAGCAGTTTAAAAGGAAGGTGGATACGGGCGGCGCTACTGCCGGATGGGCTTAGCTCTGGGTTTATCGAATAAGCCATCGTCAATCGGCAGGTTGTGTTTGACTTCGTCCAGCTTGATGTTGAACCGCTCTTCGTCGGTGATGCCGATGGCGAAGGGAATCTTGATACCGTCCACTTCGCGGTAATCGTCATAATCTTCCGCGCGCTCCAGCTTGCCTTTGGCGTTCCATTCTTCGATGCGCAGCAGCAGGCCGGTCGTCGTGTCAAAGTACCAGCGCCTGGGCCGAGCATTGCGCGGCGCTTCGAGCAGGTAGGCGGCGCGGCCATTCATCGTCACTCGGCCTTTGAGGCTGATCTTCGGATACAGCTCGCGGAGTCTGAGCGGCTGATCGAAGGCGGCATCGCGCCGCGCCTGCGCCAGCTCCGCGCCGCCCAATTCGGCCAGCCCCTCATCGGGGTCTTGCTTCCAGCCCGCCGCGCCATTGAAGGCTTCGGTCATCTCGGCCTGCCCCGGCACAGTAAACTTGACCAGTCGCTTGTTCGGCGCTTTGCCGTAGATTTCTATCTGCCCGCTGAGCGCTGTGGCGACGGTCTCGAAGTGGCCTTTCTCGACGCGGCTGGTGATATGGTCGAGCGCCGCCTTGCCGCCGAGCGCCTCGACATATTTATCAAGCACCTGCTCTGTTGTCACCGTGCCTAACACCGACGTATCGAGCGGCTGGGCCGCGTCGCTCGCTGTCGGCGGCGTCATGTCTAAACCGAGCAGGAGCTTCATCGCCGTCCCCGACAGGTCACAAACGAAGCACTCTGAGTTCGCCTCGTAGTTGCTCATGGCGACGACCGCAACCCCATCGTCAGGAGCGAGAATCAGGAACGAGTTGAAGCCCGTGTCGCCGCCCGAGTGCAGCACGATGCGGTGGCCTTGAATGTCATGCACGAACCAACTGATGCCGACCTTCGTCGTGCCCTTCGAGCCCATAGTGGCCGAGGGCTTCCACATCAAATCGTAGGTCGAGGCTTTCAATATCCGCTTGCCGCCCAGCTCGCCGCGGTTGAGATTGGCGATTGCCCAGCGGCTCATGTCTTCAATGTTTGAATAGAGAGTTGAACTCGGCGCGTGTGGGCGGTTGTAAGGAAAAATTTTGCTGACGACGACCTGTTCGCCCTGCGACACATGCGGCGCGGTCAGTAGCTTCGGGTCGGCCTGACGCACAAGCAGCGTGCTGTGCTTCATGCCGAGCGGCGCGAGGATGTTGCGCTGCACGTAGTCTTCAAAACTCATCCCCGACACTTTTGCGATCACATCGCCCAGCACTTCAAAGGCGATGTTGCTGTAGCGGCTTTTCTCGCCGGGGTCGCCGGCCATCGGCAGACGACTGAGGGCGCGCACGTACCTCTCCAGCGCCCCGTCATCGTACTCCGGCTTGTCCCAGTTGTAGTTGGTGACATCGGGGATGCCCGACGTGTGATTGAGCATCTGGCGAATCGTGATGCGCGGGTAACGGGCGTCATTCAGCTTGAAGTAAGGCAGGTACTTGACGAGCGGCGCGTCGAGATCAATCTTGCCCTGCTCGACCAGTTGCATGACCGACGTCGCCACGAAGAGCTTGGTGACCGAGGCCATGTGAAAGAGCGAGGCCGGCGTGATCGCTCGGCTCGTGTTGAGCTGGGCGACGCCAAAGCCTTTCGCGTAGATTAGCTTGCCGTTTTTCACGACGCCGATGGCCAGGCCGGGAATGCGGTTTTCGCGCATCGTCTTTTCGATGATCGGCTCAAGCCTGGATTCGAGCAGTCTATCATCCTGCTGCGCGCAAACGGCGGGCGCCAATCCGAAAAGTAAGACGACGAGCAACAGGCGCGGATTCAGCTTCATAAAGTTTTGCTTGAGCAACCCTGTCACGCTTTTCATTGCGGCGCGACGGCTGATTTGCGCGCCAGCTTTTGTATCTGACTGATCGCCGCCTGAAGCTGCGGATCGCCGCCCTGCAAGAGCGCGGCGCGTGTGAGCTTCACTTCAACATCAGGGATGACGCCACGCCCTTCGATGACGACGCCCTTCGGCGTTCGACATTCGGCGAAGGCGTAGAGCAGAATCGCGCCCGTCGGCAATCGCTTCAGGTTGGCATCGAGATCGGCGGCGGCGGTGCGCAGACCGACGATGACGGCGCGGCCCAGCTCCTGCATCGGCGCAGCGAACTGCTCGCTCGCTGAGCCGCTTCCTTCGTCTACGAGAATGACGACCGGGCCGGCGTAGGTCTTCGCTTCCGGTCGGACGCTAACGTTCTTGAGGCCGTGCCGCGTCCGCATCACGTTGAACACCGTCGGTTGCGCGAAGAGGTGAGCGGCCATCTCCAGGCCGATCATGTCTTCGCCGCCGCCGTTGCCGCGCAGATCGATGATGATCGCCGGCGCATCGCTCATCTGAAGCAGCGCTTCGTGAATTCGCTGCCTGAGCTGCGGTAGGAATTGACTGAAGCGCAGGTAGCCGATGCCGTCCGTCAGGCGCTTCGTTTCCATTTCGGCGTACAATGGCAAGCCGGCGACCAGCACGATCTCGCCTTTGTCTTTGTCGCGCAGCAGCGTGACCTCGTGCGCTTTGTCGCGTTCATCCAGATAAACCATGCGCACTGCGGTGCCGGCCTTGCCCGCGAGCGCGTCCTCAACCTGATCGGCGACCATTTCGCTGGTCTGCGCGAGCCTCTGACCCTGGCCCGAATTTGTGGCAATCACTTTCTCGACGATGGTGTCGGCAACCTGCTTGATGATGAATCCCGGTCGCAGGCCGGCGCGCGCCGCCGCCGAATCCGCCTCGACCCGTGTAACCAGCACCTGCCCGCCAATGAGCTGGTACTTGATGCCGACGCTTGCGTGGCTCTCCTGCATGCCTTTGAGCATCTCCGGCGACATCACCCAGTGGTGTGACTGGTGTAGCTCGCCGAGCATCTGGTTGAGCAGCTTGTAAAACTCTTCGTCGTCTTTAGCGGCCCGAATGCGCGGCGCGTACTGCTCGTGCATCTTCGCCCAGTCCACGCCGTTGTGGTTGGGGTCGAAATGCTTGTCGTTGACAGTGCGCCAGACGATCTCGAAGGTGCGCTCTCTGAGCGACTGCGGCGTCTCTGCGACGGCAGTCTCTGTCGCCGCGCCGCTTTTTTTCGGCGAACCGGCAGGGTTTTCAAACTTCGCGTCGTCAATCGGGACGTCGTGCTTGACCTCTGTGACTTTGAGTTGGAGCGTGACACCTTGGTCTTCACGGCGGCGAATGCTGAAAGGCAGCTTGACGCCGTCCACCGTTCGGTAATCGTCAAAGTCTTCGCTCTCGGTGATCTGGCCATCGGGCATGCGGCTTTCGCTACGCATGAGCAGGCCGCTTTCGGTGTCGAAGTACCAGCGTTTGGGATTACCGGCGCGCGGCGCTTCGAGCGCATAAGCCTGGCGCGTGCCGACCTTCTGTTTGCCGACGAGGGTTAGCTTTGGGAACAGCTCGTGAAACTTGATGGGCAGATAGAAGTCGGCTTCGCGCTTCTGAAATCCCGGCATGTCTTCGGCCTCATCATCGCGGGGCTGTTGTTCCCAGGCGGTCGTGCCGTTGAAGCCTTGTCGGAATGTACCAAAGCTGGGGGCCTGCAAAATGGTGAGCTGTTTATTCGGCGCTTTGGCATAAATCTCGAATGTGCCGTCGGCCTGAAGCTCGGCGCTGCTGAATGTCCCCTTGATGACGCGGCGCGACAGGCGCTGCAACGCCTCTTTGCCGCCGAGCGCCTGCACGTAGCGGTCGAGTATCTGGTTAACCGTCGGCGCCGCTTCGCCGGCTTGCGCTGTGGCGGGGCGCGCGGCTGATGCGGGCTCGCGGTCTTGCGCGCCGCCGAGCGCCGCCAGGGTCAACACCAAAAGGATCAATGGCAAACTTCTTTTCATCGGATAACCTCGCAACCATTAGACTGCAACTGCCGCGCGCCGAGCAATAAGTATTGCGGGAACGCGGCCCATTTCTTTAGAATCAAGCTGGCGCTCAGTTTGATTTTCGCGCGCGTTTTGATGGCCGCCTTCCAAGCACCAGACCATACCTGAACACGGAGCGGGCAGTCTTTAGAAAGCGCTCAAAAAGTTCTTACAAAGTTCTCACAGCCGCTATGACGAAGTATGCAAAGCACTTTTATGATTTCGCGTCGTTCCGCGTAGACGCACGCGAGCGCGTCTTGTTGCGCGACGGCCAGCCGGTGCCGCTGACGCCAAAGGTCTTTGACACCTTGCTCCTGCTGGTCGAGAACCGTGGCCGCACGGTCACCAAAGAAGAGATGATCGCCTGCCTGTGGCCTGAAAGCTTCGTCGAAGAAGGCAGCCTGTCGCAGAATATTTTCCTGTTGAGAAAAGCGCTCGGCGGCGACGCGCAAGGCAACAAGATCATCAAGACCGTGCCCAAGCGCGGCTATATCTTCGTTGCCGACGTGATCGAAATCCGCGAGAACGTGACCGAAACCCACGAGAGCGAGGTTGATTCGGTAACCGAGCCGCGTCGCGCCGAAATCGCCTTCGACGAGCAGGCAGCCGATCCCGCGCCGCGCCACCGCGCCGTCACCTCGGCGCTTGCGGGCAGGTCGCGCGCCTGGACGCCGGCCCGGCGTCTGCTGATCGTCGCGATGGTTTGCGGCCTCGCCGGCACGGCGTATCTTTTGCGAACCGCGGGTAAATCAACCGGGTCATCGGGGATTCATTCAATCGCCATTCTGCCGTTCACTTCGTTGAGCGCCGAGCCGGATGATTATCTAGGGCTGGGGATGGCCGACGCCTTAATCACGCGGCTCAGCGACACACGGCAGGTTGCCGTCAGC
>JBJMGU010000241.1:0-5555 GCA_045807765.1 Blastocatellia bacterium | reverse complement strand
TCTGGGCCGCCCTCGCTGAGGCTCTGGCCTTTGACGACGCTTTTGTGGTCTTCGATGGGATTGGTCGCCGACCCCAGAACCATCTTCAAGCGCTCGGCGGTGCGCTCGCCGATCAGCACGTGGTGGTGTTGGCGAACGTAGCTGGCGATGGCGCGATCCATGTCGAGGCCGCCGATGCGCAGGGTCTCGGATTCGACAATGCCCGCCTTGGCGATCACCGCAATCGAAGTCGTCGCGCCGCCGAAGTCAACCACCATCGAAGCGTTCATCTCGGCGACCGGCAGCTTGGCGCCGAGGGCAGCAGCCAGTCCTTTTTCGACAAGATAAACGCGGCTGGCGCCGACCGCTTCGACGACCTGATGGATGGCAAAGCGTTCGACCGAAGTGATGCCTGAAGGCACGCTCTGGATGATGCGCCGCGAAAACCGCGCCCGCCCGCCGCGCGCTTTGCGCACGAACTTCTTGAGCATCTCCTGCGCCAGGTCGGAGTCGGCAACGACGCCCGACTGCATCGGGTAAGCGATCTCCACATCTTCGGGCGAGCGGCCCAACATTTCCAGGGCTTCGGTGCCGACGGCGATCACCTGATTGGTGACGCGATCAATGGCGACCAGCGACGGCTCGTTGACTACCATGCCGCGCCCGCGCCCATAAATAAACGTATGGACGGTGCCCAGATCAACCGCCAAATCTTCCGTAAATAGATTACCTAATGAGATATTCATTACACTTATCCCAACGATTCGGTCGAAGGTGCTGTGTGATAATATCAAGGCGCGTGATAAACGCAAAGACAAACTTCAAGGTCTTTGCGGCGCCACGGCCAGGCGCAGAAAAGGGCCACAAAAAAGCCGGGCAAGCAGCGCGCCCGCCCGGCTTATAGTGACTCATCAGACCATAGCCCTACTTGCCGGAGACGGTGAATTGCGCCGTCGGCGTGACGACGCGATTCGTCACCAGATCGGTGACTTTTACGGTCACAGTGTAGGTGCCGGGCTCGGCCAGTTTATCGACGATAGGGATTGACCGCGCCAGCACCAACTGCTGGCCCTTGAGGTCAACGATGCTTTGTTTACTCTTGCCATCCTCGGTGTAGTGGACGATCTCCTGGCCGCCCTTCGAGATGATGTATTCGACCTTGAGCGCCGGCTGCAAGGTCGCTTGATCCATCTCGGCGTCGTAGACTTGCAGGAACATCGCCAGATTCATGCCCGGCTTGTAGATCGAGCTGACATAAGGCTTCACCTTATAGCGCCCGATGATGAACATGCCGACCGGGATGGCGCGGTTGTCGAGCGATTCGACCGAAGCGGCGAGGATGATGCTGCTGGTCGCCAGTTGCTTCTCTTGATAGCGCGGCACCTCGAACGAGTGGTGCAGGATGCCTGTCTTGCCGCTGGTGATGTCGCGCGCCACAACGTCAATCTTGTAACGGCCCGGCGGCAGCGCGACGTTCTTTTGATAAATCGATTTCTGCGCCTGCGCCACCGGCAACTGATCCTCGGCGAAGCGCCCGGTCTGAATCGTGTCTTCAAACGAGCCGGCGCTGCGCCCCGACAGCCCCGTCAGCTTGGCGTAGACGTTGATCTGCCCCGAGTAGATGCCGCCCTGGTTCTTGAACGCCAGGTCGGTGTGGTCGAACTGAATGGTGAACGAGGTGGCGACGGTCTCGTTGCCGAGGCGGAAGAAGTCCGTACGCACGCTGAACGGCAGAATGTCGGAAGCGATCTCCGGCAGGTCGGCCTTGACGCGCAGGTCGGGGAAGCGCGTCGCCGGGGCACGCTGCAAGTCTGCGAGCAGTTGCAGGCGCTCGAAGGGCTGATCTTTGGCGCGCGTGCCGAAGAGCTGATTATTCTGGCCGGCCATCCCGGAATAGCCGCCGATGCGGTCGCTCTTATTCGACATGCCGAGCTGTTCGGCAAGCGTCAATCCGGCGCCCGGAACATAAAGCAGCGCGTCTTTTTCGTCGGGGCTGCGGGCGATGCGGTATTCGCCCGACCCGGTCGGGTCAACGAACTCGATCTCGATGTCCGAGCCGATGCCTTCGATGTAGCGATACCACCAGACTTCGAACGGATAGGTTGAAGTCGAGCCGCCGCCTTCGTACGAGGGGCGGTCGTAGGAGCCGCCCGACGGGTGCGCTTCAACCTCGTCCGGTTTGCCGAAGGTGACGTAGATGCGCCCGCGGTCGGTGCGCCAGCCGGCGATGCCCGAGGTGTAGTGCTCGTTGGCGTACTGGATGCGCTCGTAGTATTGATCTTTGTACTCGTTTTCGGGCGTGTCCGGGTCGGGGTCGCGGCGCAGCCAGAACTGTTCGATGAACTGGTCGCGTTCCTCGTCGGTCTTGAGCGCTTTGAAGGCTTTGCGCTCGTCATCGGTGATGATGTAGAGCACGTCTTCGTCGAGCCACTTCTTGTAGACGCTCTTGAGCTCGGCCTTCTGTTTAGCGGTCGGCTCTTTCTGCTTTCTCTTCTCTTCCTTGTCCTGCGCCAGCGCCGCGGGGATCGTCCCCACCAGCAACATCAACATCAATGCGGTGCCGACGATCCGGTCGAAGAGGTTCGCCTCACGCTTCATAGTCACTACTCCTTTCAACAAACGGTTGAAGCTTTCCTGAAGTCCGTTCGGATAAGCGGATGCCTGTTTAACCTGACTAAATAGTTTATGGGCCACCGGTTGCGCCGGTCAAGTCGTGCCGGTTACCACTGCTCGGTGGCGTTTCATTCGTTAGAATGCGCCGCAACGCGCTACTTGCGCTCCAGGGCCTGATATTCTTCTTCGGTCCGCCGCTTGCGGTGAAAAATCCAGGCGATGCCGACGCTCAGAAAATAGAGCAGCAGCATCGGCGCGGCAAAGACCAATAGGTTCGGCACGTCGGTCGTCGGCGACAAAACCGCCGCCAGAATAAAGATCGCCACCACTGCATAGCGCCAGACTTTCAACAACAAGCGCGGCGTCACCAGCCCCAGCCGCGCCGCAAAAAAAGTCACCGTCGGAATCTCGAAGACGACGCCGAGCCCGAGCATGATCGTAATGATCAAATCGAAATAATCGTCAGCGGTCACCAGCGCGCGCAGGTTGCCGCCCGCCGCCACACCCAGCAGAAAGTTCGCGGCGCGCGGAAAGGCGATGTAATAAGCGAAGGAGCAGCCGGTCAGGAAAAAGACCGACGCCATGAAGATGACCGGCGCGGCGTACTTCTTTTCGTGCGGGTAGAGGCCGGGCGCGACAAAGCCCCATATCTGAATCAGAATGAACGGCACCGCAAAAAAGATCGCCGCATAGAAAGCCACTTTGATGTACAGATTAAACGCGCCCTGCACGGTCGGCACCACCAGCCGGTTATCCGGGCTGAGATAAATATTCGAGGTCAGGTACAACTGCCGCGGGATGTGGAAGCCTTCGCCGATGACCGTCGCCGTGTTGATCACCCACGGGCTGGTGGTGACGAGGTTCGGCACGTCGTCGTCGCTCGCCTCGACGCGCACTTTAATCGTCGTGCCGACCGGCACGAGGGCGTTGCCGATCTTGGTTTCGGCGGTGAAGACGTAGGCGACTTCCTTGCCGATATAATCGGCAAGCGTGCCAACGGTGGCGTCTGGCAAGTTGATGCGCGATTCGCGATTCGCCTCGATCATCGCGGCGCGCACAGGCACTTGCAGGAAGTTATAAATCTTGTCGGAAAACACCCAGCAGAGGACGAAGGCCAGCATGACAAAAAGCGCAATTCGCACCAGCCGCGAGCGCAGCTCGTCCAGATGTTCGAGAAACGACATCGCGCCTTCTTCCAGCTCGACATCCTTGTCCTGATAGGTCTCTGTGGTGGCCATAGGCAGGGGCTAGGGACTGGGGACCAGGGATTAGGGGTTAGGAGCTAGAAAGAGTCTTTGACTCGTCCGGTTCTAGCCCCTAGTCCCTAGCCCTAGTCCCTGCGTTTCACATCCAATCGCGTTTGGTCTCGTGGACAGTGGCTTCCGAGCGCGGCACGCTGGCGGCTTCGACCGTCGGCACCGGCGCATGGATGGTCTCGCTGGTCGCGTAAGCGTCGGCGCTCGCGGCGCTGGCGACAGGCTCAGAGCTGGCGGCGGCGCTCGCATCGGCGGCAGCGGCTTCGTTGTGGCGTGCGGCTTCGACTGCGGGTGCGACGTCGAGGCGGCGTTTTTCGGTCTCGACTTCATCTTCCCACTGGCGCTTGAAATCGTCGCTCGCCTTGCGGAATTGCGCCAGGCCGTGGCCGAGGCTCTTGCCCAGCTCAGGCAGCTTGCGCGGGCCGAAAATAATTAATGCGATCACCAGAATCATCAAGATTTCCGGCATTCCCAGGTTTCCCATAATTTCCTCACTTCGGGCCAACTGTCAGGGAGACTTGCGAGCCGACCGCCCGCGTTGACGTTGCTCCGGCTTGTTCATTCCAAGTGTAGGGGACGCGCTTTGCGCCCGTCAATGAGGCGGCGGCAATTCGCCAGCAATCTCCTTGCGCAATGGACCCCGGATGCCGGTCAGAGGCGTGATCTCTGTGTCTTTATCTACGCATGCAATTGTGATATATCTTGCCGGCTAGACATACATCAGGATCGAGGAGGTCTGTTATGGCTACCAAACTGCTCAAGTTCCAAACCGAAGCGGGCGAGGTATTAATTGCAGCTCCGGCTCCCCAAAGTATGGTTAAAGCAACAGGCCGACTGGAGGACACCATCGAGGCCGTGGGGAACACGTTGGCGCAGGCACTCAGCATTGTCGCCGGCGTGAGTCAGAGCTTTCAGCACGTATTCGCCGAAACGGGGGCAGATACAGCGGAACTAGAACTGGGACTACAATGTACTGCTAAAGGTTCGGTGTACGTCGTCGAAACGACCGGCAACGCTGCGCTGAAAGTGAAGCTGTCATTCAAGCGTAAGGAATAGGCTGGCGGATGCGGTCGCGGTCTGACAAAGGATACAGCTATTATGGTTCCTGACGGTGACGCCATTCATTGCGCCCTGGCTCGCGTCTGCAATCAGGAAGGCGCGACCTTAGGGACCGGCTTTTTCGTCCTGGGGGCCGAAGGCGTCGCCCTGACCTGCAACCACTTGATCGAAGGCAAGGAAGAGGTCTGGCTCGACTGCGGCGATGGTCGCCAGCGAAAGGGCCGAGCCGCTCCCGAGGAGCAATTCCCTGAGATCGATCTCGCCATCCTCAGGTGCGCGGATGATCCGCCCAACTGTGCGTTGCCCATCGAGCCGGATCATCGCAACCTCACCCGTTTCTGGTCAAAAGGCTTTCATTATTATGGTAGAGACATCACCCAGGCGTTCCCCTTACAGGGCAATGGCATTAAGTTAAGTGAGCATAGACCAGCATAGCCATTTGCTGGTAAATATGCTCTATGAACAAAAAAACGAAACCGCCATGATTGTCCACTTGCGCACCATACTCGCTAGTCCACTGACGATTGAGCAATTCCGCCAACGGCCTCGGGACTTCTCGCGCCAACGCCTGTTGACCTTTGCTCGCCTGACCGTGCTTATCCTTCGAGGTCATAAGTTGGCTCTCCAAAATGCCCTCAATAAAGCCTT
>JBJMGU010000240.1:0-11514 GCA_045807765.1 Blastocatellia bacterium | reverse complement strand
GTTCGACTTAGAAGGAGTGCGCGTCAAGCAGGCCGCGCGTTTGGAGAGCCTGTTGTTGGTGCTGGCCATCGCCATGATGATTTTGGCAATCATCGGGATGCGCGGAAATAAGCTGGCGTGCGCCGAGAAATTTTGCCCCCGAAAAAAGAAACGGGCGTTGCTATCGTGGGCGCAGATGGCTTTAGATTTACTGAGGGAATCGAGCAAGTTTCTCGACTTGTTGTTTGAGAGTCGCGAAACAGGCTTCTATTTCCGATGGGCATGATTCAGGCTTACTCGGCAGTTTCGCTTAACCACTGGCGGCTAGCGTTCTATCGGCCTGCCCCTGTTGCGGCGGCGCGCGCGAAAGTGCTAAGTTGTCGCTTTTAGTCATGAAGCAGAAACCCACGAATTCGCGAGCCTTTTTTGCCATCTATCTGGCAATCGCCATCAGCTACGTCGGCGTCGGGCTGGTCGCGCCGCTGATCGCCCTGGTGCTTGGCGCGCACGGCGAGAACAACTTTGTCATCGGCCTGATCGGCACGACGATGTTCACGGCCTTCACGCTGGCGTCGTTCCCTGTCGGCGCGGCAACTGACCGCTTTGGGCCGAAGCCTGTGCTGGTCGGCGGGCTCATCGTCTACGGCGCGGCGATTGCCCTGTTTGCGATGCCGCTGACGACGCCGCTCTTCTTCGTAGCGCGAGCCTTCGAAGGCGTTGGCGCGGCGGCGATCTCTGTCCCGACCGAGACCATGATCGGCAAGTTGAGCGCTCCGGACGAACGCGCCCGACGCATGAGTTATTACGCGCTGTCGGTCGGCCTTGGCTGGGCAGTCGGCCCCATAACCGGCACGCTGCTGTTCAGCCTCAACCCCGGCACACCTTTCATTGCATGCTTTGCGCTGAGCTTGCTGGCGGCGCTCGTCGCTCAAGCAATGATTCCCCAGGTGGGCTCGACTTCGCATCACGTCGAATCGCTTACCCGCGTCTTCAGCAAAGCCATGCTGGTGCCGGCATCGGCAGGAATGCTTTATGGCTATCTCATGTCGTCGCTGGTGACGCTGGTGCCGCGTTACCTGACGCAAGTCCTACAGGCACGAAGCGAACAGATGGGCATCATCCTCACTGCCGTCATTGCCGGCGTACTGGTCAGCCAGGTGCCGATGGGCTGGGCGGCGGATCGCTTCGGCAAGCGCCGTATGCTTTTCTTCTGCGCGGTTGTGGTTGCCATCACCTTCGCGCTGATGGCGGCGATAAGCAACTGGCGCTGGTTTATCCCGACAGGGATTGTCGCCGGGGCGATGGCCGGCGGCCTCTACCCGCTCGGCCTGGCGATCATCGGCACGCTGGTCCCGCACAAGCGGCTGGGCGCGGCCAATTCGTTATTCTCGCTCGCCTTTGGCATCGGCAGTCTGACGGGCCCGGGGCTGTCGGGACTGGCGATGACCCACTTCAGCGACCGCTGGCTGTTTTATCTGCCGCTCGCACTGGCGACTTTATTCGCCATTGAAATACTTTTCCTCTACAAAGCGACGGCGCCACATCGGGCGTCCTGAGCCGTGCAGTCTCAGAAAAGCAGGGCGATGATCAATCTCTCGGTGTAAGCGCGGCAGGCAGCCTGCGTAGCCCGCAAGACGCCGCTCAGCGGTCGCCTTCCCCACCGGTTTGTGAGCCGTGTGACCGGCCTGCGTAGCGCTCCCTTTTTCCCCCTGTCGTGCCACAGCAATCCAACTGTCTTATCTTCCCTCAGGCGGAGTAACTGAAGTTTTGTTTCTTTGCGGCGCGATCTGTTGCGGCAATCCCCTCATTGTAATATGGATAACGAGAGAACCAACCGAACTTCACTACCTTCAGGCGAAGCAAGAGGGTGGCTTGCGTCACAGACTGCCGCCATGATAATGAAAGAGTCTAGGGGATAGAAAACCGACTCAACTAAAGCTTTGCTGAATCTTTGAGGGCTGCTGCGCCTTAGCCGCTAAAAATATTAAGCAGCAGCTTAGCAAATTACGCAAAAAACCTGGGTGGAAAAGAGGAGATGACATTGGCAACTGCTGCAAAATCGAAATCAAAAGCACCGGCCCGGAAAAAGCGAACCAAAGGCACAAGCGATAAAATCCGGGCGCTGGCTGCTATGAGTGTAGGCCGCAAAGTCGGCTATCTCACCCTCGCAGACCTGACGGGCGGCGACGACCCGAAGATCGAGAACGCCATCAACGAGCTGGCCCGCAAAACCTTCAAGCCGGGCGACACGGTCTACCCGAGCAACGTCAAGCAGGGCACCCTGTTTCTGCTCAAGAGCGGGCGCGTGCAGGTCAACCGCACCTCGGCCAACGGCACGACGCATAGTGTCAAGACGCTCGATCCGGGCACCATCTTCGGCGATGCGCCGGCGCTCGGCCAGGGCATGTTCGGCACGACAGCGACCGCCGTCGAGCCGACAAAGGTGATCGTCATCACACCGGCGGATTTTGATCGGCTGGTGGCCGGGTCGCCGGAGATTGCCGTCAATATCCTGCGCAAAGTTGGCAGCCGACTGGTCGAAGCCGACCGCCAGCACGAGCAGGCGGCCTTTCAGCCGGTGGCCGGGCGCATTGCCGCCATGCTGCTGGCCAACGCCGACAAACAGGGGAACGTCAATGGCCAGACTCAACAACAGATCGCTGAAACGCTCGGCGTCTACCGCGAGACCGTTACGAACGCTATCGGGGAGATGAAAGCCGAGAAAGTCATTTCAGTGGGCCGCAAACGCATCACCATTCAGGACGCCGATCGGTTGCGCAGGATGGCGGCCATTTAACTTGATTGATCCGAGTGATTGCTTATAAGCCGGGCGATTTGTAGAATGAAGAGTGCTGGTAGCACACGCCGGAGCTCGGCCCTATGCAAATTCTTTGGATCATCATTCTCGTCGGCTACGCGATTTGTGTAGCGCAGTCCATTTTCACGCTAACGACGAAGCGGCCAGCGTTGCAGCGATTTTCGCTTGCAACGCTGGCCGTTGCTTTCGGCGCGCATACCAGCTGGCTGGTACTTAGAGGGCTGCACACGGGCCGTTGCCCGCTGGTCGGCACGCAGGAGATGTGCGCTTTTCTTTCCTGGGGACTGGTCATCTGCTATCTGATCGCCTCTCGCTGGTATAACGCCAACGCCCTGAAAGCCTTCATCTTTCCCATCGTCCTGGTGCTTGCGGCGATTGCCGCCATCTCGCCGAATACCGAAGGGCAGTTGCAAGGCATTCAAGGGCCACTCCAACGTCTTCTCTTCCCGGTTCATGCGGGTTTGATACTGCTGGCCTATGCGGCGTTCTTCATCGCCTTCGGGGCCGGATTGATGTACATCATTCAGGAGCGTGAACTGAAGCAGCGGCGCTTCGGCATGATCTTCTACAAGCTGCCGTCGCTTGACACCTGCGACGCCATCAGCTTCAAGGCGCTGGCCATCGGTTTCGTGCTGCTGACGCTCGGCATCGCCGCCGGGTTCTACTGGCAGGGCTTGCGCGACGGACGTTTCTGGCACGGCACACCGATTGAGATTTTTTCGGTCGTCACCTGGGTCATCTATTTTTTCTTTATCCAGACGCGGATGAATGCGCGATGGGGCGGACGCGCGGCGGCGCTGGCCTCAATCGTCAGTTTTCTGATCGTTATCTTCAGTCTCATCGGCTTGCGATCTTTAGGCAATTTGCACACGCTCAGCTTCATCATTGGTTCGTAATCAATGAACATTGTTCTCATCGGATTGAGTCATAAAACCGCGCCGGTCGAGATGCGCGAGCGGCTGGCGTTCGCCGAAGCCTGCCTGTCCGATGCTCTCGGCAGTCTGGTCGATCAGGAAATCGTCGAAGAAGGGCTGATCGTTTCGACCTGCAACCGCGTCGAGCTGCTTGCCACCACGGCCACCGATCCCGACCGTGGCATCCACCATCTCGAAGAGTTCGTTTGCGACTTTCACCAACTGCCGCCCGACACGCTGAATGGTCATCTCTACCGCCACGCAGACGCCGCGGCAATCAAACACCTGTTCCGCGTTGCTTCGAGCCTCGATTCGTTGGTTGTCGGCGAATCGCAGATTCTCGGCCAGGTCAAAGAGGCTTATCAGCACGCCGCCGACGCCGGCACCATCGGACGGGTGCTGAGCCAGTTGATGAATCGCGCCATCAGCGTCGCCAAGCGCGTGCGCACCGAAACCGGCATTGCGCAGAACCCTGTCTCAGTAAGCTCGGTCGCCGTCGAGCTGGCGCGCAAGATTTTCGACGACCTTTCAAACAAAACCGTGTTGCTGGTCGGCGCCGGTGAGATGGGCGAGCTGGCGGCGCGCAACCTCATCGAAGCGGGCACCAGCAAACTGCTCGTCACCAACCGCACAGCGGCGCGCGCCGAAGAGATCGCCCGGCAGTTCGGCGGCGGCGCCGTCAGCTTTGAAGCGTTTTATAATGTGCTGCCCGCCGCCGATATCGTTCTCTGTTCGACGGGCGCGCCGGATTACGTCATCCGCCCGGCAGAAGCTCGCCAGGCGCTCAAAGGTCGGCGGCGCGGGCCGCTGCTGTTTATAGACATCTCAGTGCCGCGCAACGTTGACCCGGCCATCGCGCAGCTTGATAACTGCTTTCTGTTTGACGTGGATGACCTGGAATCGGTCGTCAAGGCGAATATCCACGAGCGCCAGAAGGAAGCGGCGGTCGCTGAAGCCATCATCGAAACGGAAGTCGAAAACTTCCTCAAGCAAATGCGCGCTTTCGACATCGGCCCGGCGGTCGTCGAAGTCAAACAATTGCTCGGGCAAATGGCGACTAACGAATTCAAGCGCAACCGCAAGCGGCTGGGGGCGCTGACACCAGAGCAGGAAGCGGCGATTCAAGAGGTGCTGCTGCCGGCGCTGGTCAACAAGCTCTCGCACCCGGTCATCGTCCACTTGCGCGAAGCGGCCCGCGACGGCGAGCCGACCCGCGTGCTTGAAGAGCTGCGAAAAATGATTCGCATCGATTGAGTATTCATCGGAGTGGAAGGATTAGCTTGAGTCAGATCATCACAATCGGGACACGTGGCAGCAAGCTGGCGCTGTGGCAGACGAACTGGGTGAAAGGCGAGCTGGAGCGCCTCAATCCCGGCCTGCAAGTCAACCTCGAAATCATCTCGACCAAAGGCGACCGTGTGCTTGACGTGTCGTTGCCGAAGCTCGGCGAGCAAGGCAAGGGGCTGTTTACTAAAGAGCTTGAAGAAGCTATCCGCGAGCGCCGCATTGATCTGGCGGTTCATAGCCTGAAAGATTTGCCGACTGAGCTGCCCGCCGGCCTGCACATCGGCGCGATCAGCACGCGCGAAGACGTGCGCGATGCGCTGGTGGCGCGCAGCGGAATCCAGCGCTTTGATGAGCTACCGCAAAACGCGCTGGTCGGCACCAGCAGCCTGCGCCGCCAAGCGCAGATTCGTGCGGTGCGCCCTGACCTGCGGCTTGAGCCGATTCGCGGCAATGTCGACACGCGATTGCGCAAGCTCGACGACGGCGAGTTCGACGCCATCATTTTGGCCGCCGCCGGCTTGCACCGGCTGGGATTTGCCGAGCGCATCACCGAACATTTGAGCCCGCAGCTCGTGCTTCCGGCGGTCGGCCAGGGAGCGCTGGCAATTGAAACGCGTAGCGATGACGCCAGGATGAATGAGCTGGTCAGTCAGTTAAATCACGAAGCGACATGGCTGGCGTGTGAAGCAGAGCGCGCCTTCTTGAAGGGACTCGGCGGCGGCTGCCTTGTGCCGATTGCCGCTCATGCAATGATCGAATCGTTATCGCTCAAGCTGACGGGATTGGTCGCCAGTACGGATGGCAGCGAGATCGTTCGCGGCACGGTCGCCGGCGCGCACGAAGAGGCCAGAGCGCTGGGCGAGCGGCTGGCCAAAGAGTTGATCGCACAGGGCGCGGATCGGATACTGGCTCGCGGTTAACTGCGCTGGCTTCGCCTCGCCAGTTTTTTCCATCCTACTCACTTGACGCGCATACCGTATTTGCTCGCCAGGATCGGGCGAATCCGTAGCACTGTGCGATTGATGATCGAGCTGACGGCGGGCGCGGTTAGCTCGCCCCCAAGCAACCTGACAATTTCAGCCGGCCCGATTCCCTCAAAGAAGCGCAGCTTGAAAATCAAGATATCGCGCGCGCCGTTGCGGCCTTTCATGATCCCGCCGAGCGCCTCTTCAATCTCGGCTTGCGTCACCGTTAGGTTGCGTTGCGCGTCGGGCGATGATGAAGTGATGTCGAAGCCCTCTTTGGCCAGCATCTGATCACTGTCGCCGATCAACTGGTCGAGCGAGAATGTCACGCGCGGTCGCTTCAGCGCCAGCACGACGCGGAAGTGGTCGCGCACGACGTTGGTGGCGATGATGCCAAGATACTGGAAGATCGAGTTGTCGAATTCGCCCGCGAAACGTTCGAGCGTGCCAGAGTCATTGACGAGCTTGGCATAAACCGCTTGCACCAGATCGTCCTCGGTCGCGTCCGGGTTCTGTTGTTTCAGCTCAGGGTCTGTATACAGCCTTTGCTTTAAGGTGCGCGTGACGAAGACGCGAATCGTCGTGTGGTAGCGGCGAACGAACTCCTGCCAGGCGTCCTCGTCCACTGGCCGAGCGGCGCAGCGACGCAGTAGCTCATTGACGGTCAGCTCGCTCAGTGCCGAAGCCATAATTCCCTATTTGCCTGATTCTAATGATCTGCGGTGCGCTCGACTTCCCGGCTGCTTGCTTTGTTATTTCATCCGGTTGACTGGGTAACAGAGGCTCCGCGCAAGAGCCGTGAAAGTATAGCAAATCACCTTGTCGCCCTGACAGCCAAAACGCCGGACAGACAATCTTCGAGCGGCTTGTACCTGGGCCTGCCCTGTAGGCAATCTGTTAGCCTGCGCTACATCCAACAGATCAGGAATTGTTGCCCTGCGGGAAGTGATTGAGCGGGCCATGCCCATGACCTAGAGCCGGGGCGTTGCGAATAGCTTCGACAATATAACGCTTGGCTTGCTCGATGGCTTCGGCAAGCGAATGGCCGCGCGCCAACAAGGTCGCCATCGCCGCCGCCAGCGTACAACCGGTGCCGTGCGTGCTTGACGAAGCAACGCGCTCGGCGGCAAACAACCGCGCCCCATCATCGTTGAGCAGCAGGTCTGTGGCCGTTTCGGCCAACAGGTCGCCGCCTTTGACGAGAACGGCATGCGCGCCCATTGAGCGGATTGCCGCGGCGGCTTGCTGCATCGTTTCGAGATTAGTAATACGAATGCCAGTCAGGCGCTCGGCTTCAGCGGCGTTCGGAGTAACGACAGTCGCCAGCGGAAAGAGCTTTTCTACGAGCACAGCCAGCGCCCGGTCATCTATCAAGTCAAAGCCGCTCGTGCTGCGAACTACCGGGTCAACAACCAGCGGGACAAGGCGGCGGTTGCTGATGATGGCGGCGATTTCTTCAATGACTTCGGCGGTCGGCAGCATACCGGTCTTGACGGCGGCGATCTGAAAATCTTCGAGCAGCGGTTCAATCTGCCGGCGAAGGGTCTCGGCGGTCTGGTAGGTTGCGCCGAAAACGCCGAGAGTGTTTTGAAAAGTCAGGCTGCTGATGGCGGCGACGCCAAAGCCGCCCATCGCCGAGATCGCTTTGATGTCTGCCAGTATGCCTGCGCCGCCCGATGGGTCAAACCCGGCAATCGTCATCACCACCGGCGGTTGATATTGGCTCATCTCGTTCGACTCATCGCGCATCACGCACCTGGCGACTCGATTTAATCTTCTGGATGAGGCCGCTCAAATCACTCGCTTCGACAAACATCGAGATCGCGGCGACGCCGGCGGCCCCGGCGCTCAGCGCCTCATGAAAGTTGTTCGGCTTGATTCCGCCGAGCGCGATCACCGGAATCGTCAATTGTTCAACTACCGCTCGCAAAGCTGCAAGACCGACCGGCGGGCCATAAGCCTTCTTGCTGTCGGTTTCAAACACCGGCCCGAAGACGATAAAGTCTGCGCCGGCGCGCTCGGCCTCGCCCGCTTCCTGTAGGTTGTGCGTTGACGCGCCGATCAGCAATGACTCACCAAAAGCGCGCCGCACGGCATCAGGCGGCAGAGCGCGCGTCGTCAGATGGGCTCCCGCCCCCGCACAAGCGGCCACGTCGGCACGATCATTGATGAGCAGGGCGGCACCACTATTCTGAGCAAGCGGCGCGATGGCATCGGCAATGGCGAGTGTGGCGCGCGGCGCAAGGTCGCGCTCGCGCAGTTGAATCAGATCAACGCCTGCGGCAATGGCACTGCGCAGGAAATCAATCAATGCTGCCGTTTCCAGATCGCTGCTCTGGGGCTTCAGTTGCCGCCGGTCGCTGATCAAGTAGACGAGCGGCGTCTGCCGTTTGAGGATTGCTTTCATGGCTCTGCCATCGCTGTTGAAAGCGGCGTGTCGTGCGCGTGAAGTTCGCGGCTTCCCACATGCCGATTAGGATGTTGACCACCCCAAGGCCGGTCACCGCGCCGCGCACATAAGAACTCTTCATCGCCATTGCCAACGACGGCCAGTGCAGGTGATCGGCGGCCAGCACCAGTAAGTAATTTTCACCCCACGACGGGCGTTGTACCCACGGCAGGATAATCAGCAGCGCGCCGATCTCAAAACAGATCAGGATGAAGAAGATGATGGTAAGCTTGGCGGACATAACTAGGGGCTGGGAGTTAGGGGCTAGGGGCCAGGGCCAGAACAAGTCAACAGCGGCCATCTTGGGCTACTGTTTTCTTCTGACCCTGGCCCCTAGCCCCTAGCCCCCGGCCCCTTTACTCTATCACTGGTTTTTCGCGGCCTGCAACTGGCGAATCTTGGCGGCGGTTTCGCGGTAGTTGACGTCCGAGCCATAGACTTCCATGAAAGCATCGAGCGCCTTGTCAAGCTCGCCGAGTTCTTCGTAGCACATGGCGATTTCGTAGCGCAGCGCCTGATACTCGTCCTCCAGACGATGAGGAATCTTCAAGCCACGCTCGAACCACATGATGGCGACTTTCGGCAACTGCTTGCGCTTGAAGCAGACGCCGAGCATATTGCAGCACTGGATGTAATCGCCATTGACGTCTTCCGAGCCGGCCATCCTAAAGGCGCTCTGGAATTCGCCGATGGCGTCGTCCAGCAAGTCCATGTCTTTGTAGGCGAGGCCGAGGCTGAAGTGAGTTTCGAAATCACCGGACGGCGAGAGCGGGCCGCTCTCTTCGCGCAGCTCTTCGAGAATGTCGTCAAGGTCGGAGCGTGGCCTCGTTTCCGCCAGCAGGTCGCCGCTCCATGAGGTGGTGTTTTCAAACGCCTCCCCTTCATCGGCTGCCGGCAGGAAGGGCGGGTCAAAGCTCAGCGGCTCGTTCATCTCGGGTAGGTCAAAGCCGCTTTCGGCGCCATCAGAATCGGTCGTGGCTGTCAGCGGCGATTCCCCAAACATCTCCAGCGGCCCGCTTGCGAGCGCCAGCGGCCCATCGTCTTCCCCTTGCTCAGCTTCACCGCCATGCTGAATGTGGTCGAACGAGGCATCAATGTTCGAGACCAGCGAGTCGAGCAAATCCTGTGTGCCGCCCGATGCACCGCTTTCCATTGATGAGCGCTGCTCCTGATCAAACATGTTGTTGTGCAGGAGGTCGCTGCTGTTGAACTTGACGATCAAGTCTGCCTGCAACGGGCCGGTCTCTTTGTGAATCATGAACGGCTCGTGCTTCTCTTCTTCGGGCGGCGCAAAAGTATTCAAGGCTACATCGTCCAGGTTATGGCCAACCAGTGAGCCCGTGTAAGACGGTGGACGCTCGGTGGCTTTCGGCTTTGCAGCTTCAGCGGGCTCATTCGTCGCTGCCGGCACGGCGGGCGGTGGCGCGGCTTCAGGCATAGGGAGGCCGTCGGCAACGAACATTGAAAGGTCAATCTCGGCGGGCTCGCCGGCGTCTTCGGCCTCTGTGTTTGCAGCGGGCGCGAAGGCGAAGCTATGTGTATCGGCTTCCTGCTCATTCGCCACAGGCGTCAGATACTTTTCGACCGCCGCTACTTCGGCCTCTCGCGCCGGGCTCGCAGGAGCTTCAACGACTGCTGCGGGCGCGCCGGCCTGCGGCGCTTCTGCCGCGCCGATGCCCAGTTGGGCGAAGCGCGCTAAGATTTCCGGGTGCGCCCCATTTTCTTTCTGCAACCGTTCGAGCGCATCTTGGGCGATCTCCAGATAGCCCTGTGCGATGTAGAAATCAATCCCTTCTAACTCGTCGCGCAAGACGCTGCTCATCGTGTCAGACGGCAACTTGTCAGTGGCGCTGAATAGCAAATCAGAGTGCCTCTCTCCGGCTTGCCTGTCTGCATCGCCGACCAGCGTGTCCGTGTAACGGAAGCCCTGCGACTCGGCGAGCGCGGCAACCGTACCGTCCTGCGCATGTGCCGTAGCGTTCAAGCCATTGGTCTGCGCGCCCTGACCGGGCACAGTGACAAAGCCCCCAAGGTCGCTCAACATGCCGGTCTGGTAGCGGCTCCAGTCCATCTCGGCTGGCGACTCAGGAAGATCAAATCCGTTTGCGTGGCTTGCGCCGTTGCCATTGCCATTGCCGTTTGTCGGAGCGGCGGCGGGAGTATGATCGAATGAACTGCTCGCCTCGCTCATCCAATCGTTTGTCTGCGCCGCCATCTCTTGTGCGGAGGTATCGAGCAGCGGGTTAAGTTGCCGCGCTTCGGCAAGATAATCGCTGGCGCGCGCCGCCTCGCCGCGCCGTTCGTGAATGCGCGACAGCTCCAGGCACTCCTGCGCTGCTTTGTCCATCTGCCCGGCGCGCAGGTAGATGTCTTTGAGCTTCAAATGCACCTGCACGTTCTCCGGCGCGTGTTGCAGAATGCCCGTGAGGATGTCAATGGCGTGCGTGACTTGCCCGTGCCCTGCAAGAATCTCGGCTTCCGAGACTTGGCGAACCACAAAGGTGTCGTCAAAGGCCGCGGCGCCATAATCGAGCGGCCCGGTGGCGCGCACCACATCCGGCGCGCCCGATTCAACGATGTCTTTGACGCCGAGCGTGTAGAGGCGCTGCAAGTGCATCGGCTCGTCCGGCTCCATGCGCGCTAGCTCTTTGAGCGCTTCGATGGCTGATTCGTCGTCGCCCTTGCGCATGGCCGCTTCGACCAGAGAGTTGAGCGTGGCGATGACGTTGTGGTCTTCGCGGATGCGCAAAAAGATTTGCACCAGCCGCTTGAGCCCGCCGACGTGGTTCATGTCGCGGTCTAGAATCTTGCGCAGGAAATCGATGGCCTTGTCCTCTTCGCGCTTGCCGATGAGCACGTCGAGACAGCCGTCTATCTGTTCGGCAGCGCGGTCGAGGTCGCCCATCTGCAAGAAGCGCCGTCCGACTTCGAGCAGATAGTGATAACGGTTGCGATCCAGCTCGACCAGGCTGAGGAAGGTGCGCTCGGCGTCGTCCATCATGCTGGCTTGCAAGTAGGTGCGACCCAGAATCGTCAACAGCTCGACGTCGCCGGGATTGCGCTCGAAGACATCGCAGAGCAAGTTGATGGCGCGGTCGATCT
>JBJMGU010000239.1:0-17238 GCA_045807765.1 Blastocatellia bacterium | reverse complement strand
TGGACCGGCAGCTCCTGGGCGTTCGCCCTGGCGATCTTAACGATCCTCGTGTGGGCGTGCAGTTACCCGCTTTTCGGCCCCGAGAAGTTCGACACCTGGCAACTGGTCATCAACACCGGCACGACGATCATCACCTTCCTGATGGTCTTCCTGATTCAGAACACCCAGAACCGCGATGCCAAGGCCTTGCACCTCAAGCTCGACGAGCTGATCGCTTCGCTCAAAGCGGCGCATAACGAGATGATCAGCATCGAAGATTTGAGCGACGAGCAGCTCGAAGAGATCGCTGCCTACTACCGTCAGAAGAAAGAGGGATACCCTGAAGACACGGTTGCCGCGATTGCCACCGACGTCGCCAAGCAGACGGCGCACGAGACCGCTTATCGGGTGGCCGGCGACACCGCAGGTCGCGTCGCCGATGACACCGCAAAGCGCGTGGCCGGCGATACCGCCAGAGAGGTTGCCGACGAAACGGCGAAGCGCACTGTCAAAGACCACAAGCGCCATGTGGCGTGAGCGCCGGGTTGGTGTAACATAGAACCGGCGCGAGAGGCTGTGAAGGGAGAGCAAACCATGAGCGCGACCAGTGACGTACAGTTGATTCGCTGCCCGTCGTGCGGCGCAACCAACCGCGTGCCGCGCGAACGGCTGCAAAGCGGCGCGCGTCCTGTCTGTGGTCGTTGCAAAACGGAACTTACGGCGCAGCCGGTGGTGGTTACGGATGTGAACTTTGCTCACGAAGTCGAAGCATCGCCGCAGCCGGTGTTGCTCGATCTGTGGGCGGCGTGGTGCGGCCCCTGTCATATGATTGCGCCGGTCATCGAGCAACTGGCCACGGAGATGGCCGGGCGCGTCAAAGTCGCCAAGCTCAACGTAGATGACAGTCCGCAGACGGCGGCGCGCTTCGGCGTCCGCAGCATCCCGACTTTGCTGATCTTGAAGAACGGGCGCGAAGTTGACCGCCTGGTCGGCGTGCTGCCCAAGCAAGAAATTCTTCGCCATTTGCAGGCGGTCATCTAAACCGTCGGCACGTCTCTCAGGCCCACTCTTTCGGAGGCAAACATCAATGCGTTTATCCAGGAAAACGTGTGTGGCGCTCGTTCTGCTGTGGGGTGTCGCGTTTGTATCATCAGCGTTTGCGCAACAGACGCCGACGCCCACGCCCGCCGCGCAGCCGCCACATGAAGAAGGCACGTTTCGCCAGCCTGAACTGGTCGAGTTGATCAAGCTCGACCCGACCATCAAGCTCGACATCCGCTACGCCACCGCGAATAACTTTCTCGGACGCCCGGTCTACGCGCAGGCGCGGGCCTTCTTGCAGCGGCCCGCCGCAGAGGCCCTGGTTCGCGCCCACCGCGCGCTGCGCCAGCAAGGTTACGGGCTGGTGATTCACGACGGCTACCGCCCATGGTCTGTGACCAAGGTATTCTGGGACGCGACGCCCGAGGACAAGAAGATATTCGTCGCTGACCCAGCGAAGGGATCGCGTCACAACCGTGGCTGCGCCGTTGATCTGTCTATGTATGACCTGAAGACCGGCAAGACGGTCGAGATGCCTTCAGGGTACGACGAGATGAGCGAGCGCTCGCACATCACCTACGCCGGCGGCAGCAATGAAGCGCGCCAGCGGCGCGAGTTGTTGCGCGCCGCGATGGAGCACGAAGGCTTTGCCGTCTACGAGCCGGAGTGGTGGCATTACGATTACAAGGACTGGGCGTCATACCCGATTCTCAACCTGAGCTTCGCGGAGATCGGCAAAGCGCCGCGCCCGACGCAGAAGCACAAACGACAGTAAACTACCGTTGCGTTGGCTGCCGCTGCGCTTACGACAACAGCAGCTCCAGGTCTCCACGGGCCAGCGAGCGGATCAGCGAGTTGTCGGCATTGATGATGGCGTCGGCCAACTCGCGCTTGCTGTTTTGCAGCTCCAATACTTTCTCTTCGACCGTGCCGCGCGTGATCAGGCGGCAGGCGAAAACGTTCTTCGTCCGGCCGATGCGATGGGCGCGATCAATGGCTTGTCTTTGAATGCAAAGCGTCCTGGCGTAACGTGCCGTGCCGGCAGCCGCGCCGAGCCCTGCAAGCAGCCCATACTTCTTCAACCACTCTTCGGGCAGCAGACCGAGCGAGCCGTCGCCAAGCTCGACTATGTTTTCGCCGCGCTTCATGGCGCTGTCGAACTCCGCAGAGAATCTTGCAGTCAGAGACATAGATCGTTCACCGATTATCTGAAAATGAATAAAGCTGATCGTGCAATGACGCACGACACGGCGATCATACGGCGCGGCAGAACGACTGCCTTGCGCGTGGATTCATCGGTCGTGCTCACCGGCATTTTGCCATGTGCGAATGCGGGAATAAAATGGTCATGCGGCGGCATTCAATCTGCGGGCAACATCCGCCCTCAATCTGTCGCAGCCGTGGCATAGGGTTCGGTATACTTGAATATGCAGAGCAATTGCTATGTGAGGAAGTCGTATGCTGATTAAGAAGCCGGAAGAGATCAAAGCCGGCGAGATTACCGACAAAGAGGTCTACACATCGCGTCGGCTCTTTCTGCGCGGCGCGGCGCTCACCGCCACGGCGCTCGGCACCGGCTGGCTCTATCGCCGCTTTGCGACTCCGAGCCAGGAGAGTGCCGCGGGCGAAAAGATCGCCGATGTGCAGACCGCATCGGGCGCAAACGTGCCGACGATCAACGATGCCCAGACTTCTTACGAAGACATCACGCACTATAACAACTTCTACGAGTTTTCGACCGACAAGCGGCTGGTCGCGCCGCGCGCCAGGAACTTCGTCACTCGTCCGTGGACCGTCGAAATCACGGGCCTGGCGCATAAGCCGAAGACCTTCGACCTTGATGACCTGCTCAAGATTGCGCCGCCGGAAGAGCGCGTCTATCGCCACCGCTGCGTCGAGGCGTGGTCAATGATCGTTCCCTGGGTCGGCTTCCCGCTGGCCAAGTTGTTGAACGAAGTGCAGCCGATGGCGCAAGCGAAATACGTCGCCTTCCAATCGCTCGCCGATCCGAACCAGATGCCCAACGTGCGCAGCGGCAGCGTGCTGGATTGGCCTTATGTCGAAGGCTTGCGCCTTGACGAAGCGCTGCACCCGCTGACCATCCTGGCGACCGGGCTTTATGGCGAAACCCTGCCGCCGCAAAACGGCGCGCCGCTTCGCCTGGTTGTGCCATGGAAGTATGGTTTCAAAGGCATCAAGTCCATCGTTAAGATTCGCCTGATGGACAGCGAGCCGCCAACCACCTGGAACCAGGACAATCCGCGCGAGTATGGCTTCTATTCAAACGTCAACCCTGAGGTAGACCATCCGCGCTGGAGCCAGCGGACCGAGCAGCGCATCGGCGAGTTCGGGCGGCGCGACACGCTGATGCTTAACGGCTACGCCGAGCAGGTGGCCGGACTCTATTCAGGCATGGACCTGCGCAAGTATTTTTGAGTTGGTAATGAAAGACACACGCTTCGCCCGGTTCGTCATCTTCGTCAGCGGCAGCGTGCCGCTCGTGCTGTTGCTGCACGACGCCTACTATCACAGGCTTGGCGCCAACCCTTCGGAGTTTGCCATTCGCACTACGGGGACGCTGGCGCTGTTGTTCCTGATTATCTCACTGGCGGTGACGCCGTTGCGCAAACTGCTCGGCCATCCGTGGATGGTGAAGTTTCGGCGCATGCTGGGGCTGTTCGGCTTCTTCTACGCCGCGCTGCACCTGTTGATTTATACACTGCTCGACCGCTCGGCGAGCTTGCAAGCGGTGATCGAAGATATCGGCAAGCGGCCATTCATCACGGTCGGCATGGCGAGCTTTGTGCTGCTCGTGCCGCTGGCCGTGACCTCGACGCAGAAGATGATCAAGCGGCTGGGCGGCAAGCGCTGGAATCGCTTGCACCGGCTGGTCTATGTCGCAGCGGCGGGCGGCGCGCTGCATTACTATATGCTGGTGAAGGCCGACACCCGCGAGCCGCTGCTGTTTGCCGTCGCGCTCGCCGCGCTGTTGCTCTATCGCATTGCCAACAAGTACCTGCCTGCCTACACCGAGCGACGGCCTGCGCGCCCCGCACCGCGCCGCGCTCAGGGCGTTTAATCCTACTTCGCCTGTTGCAACTCGCTCAACAACTGCTCGCGGAAATAATTCGCCGGGATCGTCCCCTGCTTGATGTAGGCCAGGTGAAACGTCTTCGGCGAGAACTTGTCGCCAAGCAGCCGAGACGCTTCCTCGCGCAGCGCGTAGATTTGATCTTTGCCCAGCCGATAAGTGATCGCCTGCGTCGGCCATTTTGAATAACGGAAGATGGCGGCCTCGGCTCCGCGGCAGCTGGCGCCCTTCGCCTCTTTGCTCTGCATCGCCGCCGCATCACAAACGCCGGGCAGGAAATCCACGACTTCCGAAAACAGCTTCACCGCGTCGTCATAAGTCAGGCGGCCCGTGTGAATGCCTGTGTCGACGCGCACGCGCAGGTCGCGGTAGAGCTTGCCCTTCAACTGGTAGAGCCGCTCTTCCGGCGTGTAGAAGCCATCTGCCGCGCCCGGCTGCGCTTCGGCCATCAAAGCTTCGGCGTACAATCCCCAGCCTTCGCTCGGCATCGAGTCTTCCCACATCGCTGACGAGTCTTCGACCGCGCCCGGTGTCAACCAGCGCACCGGCGAGATTTGCTCGCGGTACTGCGTCAGCACTTTGTAGTACCAGTCGTGGCCGGGGAAGCCTTCGTGCGCCGACAGGTCGGCGAGCGCCGCGCGATTGTTGTCCTTCAACGCCGCTTCATCATTGTGCGTCGGCGTGACGTAGAAGCGACCAACGCCGCTGTTCTTAAACGGCGGCGCCGGGTAGTAAGCCGCGCCATCAATCGAAGCCTGCAAAGGCGGCGGCGTCTCGACGACTTCGAGCTTGTAATCCGCCGGCACGTCAAAGATGCCGGTCTTGCGCGCATAATCGACCAGCCGGAAAGCCGCCTGCCGATACCAGTCCACCATATCTGCATCCGACTTCGGGTAGTCCTGCGACAACTGATCGAAGACGAAGCGCACGGCTTGCGGCCCATCGGCGGGCAGCGTCCAGTTGCGTTGAGTGCCGATCTGGCGCGCCAGATCGATCATCTGCTGCTGCGTCTGCTCGACGATGGGCATGGCTTCGTCGTAAAGTTGCGCCGCCGTCTTATCGAGCTTGAAATTGTTCTTCAGCGCCCAGTTGTATTCCTCTTCGCCCATCGCGAAGTGGTCGGCGGAAAATTGCGCCTTGACCTTGCCCGCCGCGGCGTCGTCAAAGAAGGTCGCGGCGACAAAGTCATGCATCTTCAAATAGGCTTCCGAAGCCAGTTTCGCGGCGTCGCGCAGTTGGCCGAGCAATTGATCGCGCGGCGGCCCGCTCAGGCGTTCTTCGGCCATCTTCGGCAAGGTTTCGCCAAAATACTTGGCGTTGGCGGCTGAAGTGTTCAGGCCGTCGCGTTGCAGCATGCGCCTGTCCGGCGTGTTGCCCGATTTGACGCCGGCCATCAACTGCTCCTGCGCCGTCGCCAGGAATTGCGGGATCACCGCGACGCGCTTGACCACCAGCCCCCATTCGTCCGCCGTGCCATAGGTCTTGTCGCCGGTCTGCGCCATGCCTTGCAGTTGCCAGTCGAGCGCGCGGAACGGCTCGCCGACAAAGGTGTCGAGGGCGCGCTCCTGGTAACGCCGCACCTGATGCTGATGGAGCTGAAAGCGAATCTGCGCCAGCGCCACGTCGCGGTCAATGCGCGCATTGGCGGAAAGCGTGCCGGCGTCCGTGCCGTCGATGGCTTTCTGGGCGACGGCGAGCCAGCGGTCTTCGTCCGTGAGCGCGGCGGCAGAGTAATCGCGCAGCTTGCCGTCTGCTTCCGCAAGCAACGGGTCGAGCCCGGCGCCGCCCAGATAGGTATTCACGGTCGGGTTGCGCCGCAGGAATTCGACGACGTAAGCGTTGAGCGTTTTCTTGAACGCTTCGTCGCCGCTCGCGTTGCCTGAGCGGTTGGCGTTGTTGGCTGTGGTACAGGCGGTCATTGCGATTAATGCAAGCACAAGCAGTTTTCTCATGGCTTTCCTTATCTCGTCAGGTGGCGATACTTGATGCGGTGCGGCTGGTCGGCGGCGGCGCCGAGCCGCGCTCGCCGGTCGGCTTCGTACTCTGTATAGTTGCCGTCGAAGAAGACGACGCGGCTGTCGCCTTCAAAGGCAAGGATGTGCGTGGCGATGCGATCCAGAAACCAGCGGTCGTGGCTGATGACCACGGCGCAGCCGGCGAAATTCTCCAGCGCTTCTTCGAGCGCTCGCATGGTGTTGACGTCAAGATCGTTCGTCGGCTCGTCGAGCAGCAAGACGTTGGCGCCCGACTTTAACATCTTCGCCAGATGGACGCGGTTGCGCTCGCCGCCCGATAGCAGGCCGACCTTCTTCTGTTGATCGGTGCCTGAAAAATTGAATCGCGCGACGTAAGCCCGCGAGTTCACCTGCCGCTTGCCCAGCTCGATCAGGTCTTGCCCATCGGAAATCTCTTCCCATATGGTCTTGTTGGCGGCAAGCGTATCGCGGCTCTGGTCAACGTAGCCGAGCCGCACGGTTTCGCCGAGGCGGATCGCGCCGCTGTCGGCATGTTCCTGGCCGCAGATCATGCGAAAGAGCGTCGTCTTGCCGGCGCCGTTCGGGCCGATGACGCCGACAATGCCGCCCGGCGGTAACGCAAACGTCATGTCCTCGACGAGAAGGTTGTCGCCATAAGCTTTGCTCACCTGATTGGCTTCGATGACTACGTTGCCAAGACGTGGGCCGGGCGGAATATAAATCTCCAACTCGCGGCTGCGCGCCTCGCTCTCCTGCGAGAGCAGAGATTCATAAGCATTGATGCGCGCCTTCGACTTGGCGTGGCGGGCGCGCGGCGCCATGCGAATCCACTCCAGCTCACGTTCGAGCGTCTTCTGCCGCTGGCTCTCGCTCTTCTCTTCGCGGCGCAAACGCTCCTGCTTCTGCTCAAGCCACGACGAGTAATTGCCCTCCCACGGGATGCCGCGTCCCTGGTCTAGCTCAAGAATCCAACCTGCGACGTTGTCGAGAAAGTAGCGGTCGTGGGTGACCGCGATCACCGTGCCGGGGTACTTCTGCAAATGCTGTTCGAGCCAGCCGACCGATTCGGCGTCGAGGTGATTGGTCGGCTCGTCGAGCAACAGAATGTCCGGCTGCCTAAGCAACAGACGACACAGCGCAACGCGGCGGCGCTCGCCGCCCGATAGCGTGCTTATCGAGGTATCGCCCGGCGGGCAGCGCAGCGCGTCCATCGCCATCTCAAGCCGCGCGTCCAAGTCCCACGCTCCCTGAGCATCGAGCTTCTCTTGCACCTCGCCCTGTTGTTCGAGGAGCGCGTTCATCTCGTCGTCATCCATCGGTTCGGCGAAGCGTGCGTTGATCTCGTCGAACTGCTTGAGTAGATCAACCGTCTCCTGTACGCCTTCTTCGACAATCTCGCGCACGGTCTTCGAGTTGTCGAGCTGCGGTTCCTGTTCGAGAAAGCCGACCGCGTAGCCCGGCGACAGGATGGTTTCGCCGACATACTCTTTATCGCGGCCCGCGATGATGCGCAGCAAGGTGCTTTTGCCCGAGCCGTTCAGACCCAACACGCCGATCTTAGCGCCGTAAAAATAAGAGAGGTAGATGTCTTTGATGACCGGCTTCTTGTCATAGAATTTGCCGACGCCGACCATTGAATAGATCACCTGGTTCTTCTGCGGATTTTGCGACATGAAACTATTTGTATCCTTCGATCAAGAATGTTTTAGATGGCCACCGCCCGTGGCAATGATTCGTGAGATGAACGTCAATGATCTACTGTAATCCAGCGGCTGCGGATTAAGCAACGCGCCACGACGACGGCTTCATATGATTTTGCGAGGTATGAGGCAATGTAGGCAAAAGGCTGGCAGAAGGGTGGCGAGGATGGATCAGGCGCGCCCGGTGCTGCCGAAACCGCCGTCGCCGCGCCCTGTCGCGTCCAATTCATCAACGGTCACGACGGTGGCCTCGACCACTTTTTGCAATACCAGTTGCGCGATGCGGTCGCCGCGATGGATGACGAACGGCTCGCGCCGGTCGGTGTTGAGCAGAATCACGGTGATCTCGCCGCGATAGCCCGCATCGATCAAGCCCGGCGCATTGACGCAACTGATGCCGTGACGCGCCGCCAATCCGCTGCGCACCATGACGAAGCCCGCGTAACCCTGCGGGATCGCCACGGCCACACCGGTCGGGATGCGCGCCCGCTCGCCGGGCTCCAGGCGGTAATCAATCCGGCTCGGCAGATCAAGCCCGGCGTCGCCTTCGTGCTGGTAACGCGGCGCCGGCAAGCCATCCTCTAATCGTTTGACCTTTAGCTCAATCATTCTGTCTGCTGCCTCTGGATTTCCTTCCGTTCGGCGCGCTAGCGGTTAATTTAACCTGTTAGTTTACCGTAAGTCCATTGACTCTTCCCGCAAGCCATTCTACTTTGCCTATCATTGGCATGACGGATTCGGTCTTGAGTGTAAATAGAATAAGTTTTTCAGGAACGTGAGGTGACGGCGTGAAACTGAATCTACTGGACTGGCTGGTCATCGCGGCCTATTTTCTGTTCAATCTCGGCATCGGCATCTACTACGCGCGGCGGGCGCGCGGCTCGACAACCGAATTCTTTCTGTCGGGCCGCGACGTGCCCTGGTGGTTGGCGGGCACCTCGATGGTGGCGACGACCTTTGCCGCCGACACGCCGCTGCTGGTGACCGGGCTGGTCGCCAGCACTGGCATCGCCGGCACCTGGCTGTGGTGGAACTTTGTGATGGTCGGCATGCTGACGGTCTTCTTCTATGCGCGGCTCTGGTGGCGCGCCGGCGTGATGACCGATGTCGAGTTCGCCGAGCTGCGTTACTCGGGCAAGCCGGCTTCCTTCCTGCGCGGTTTTCGCGCCCTTTACCTCGGCCTGCCCATTAACTGCATCATCATGGGCTGGGTCAACCTGGCGATGGTCAAAATTCTTCAGGTGACGCTCGGCGTTGATAAGCCGACGGCGCTCTGGATCGTCGCCGGCATGATGCTCTTCACAGCCTTTTACACGACGATCTCTGGCCTCTGGGGGGTGCTGGTGACTGACCTCTTCCAGTTCGTCCTCAAGATGGGGATGGTGATTGTGCTGGCGGTACTCGCCGTCCATGCCGTCGGCGGCATCGATGCGCTGAAAGCCAAGATCACCGCGCTCGACCAGGCCAGCGGGCAGGCCGGCTCGCGCCTGGCGTTCTTTCCCGACCTGCACTCGGCATGGATGCCGGCGCTGACGTTTTTCGTCTATCTCGCGGTCAACTGGTGGGCGAGCTGGTATCCGGGAGCCGAGCCCGGCGGCGGCGGCTATGTCGCGCAGCGCATCTTTTCAGCCAAAGACGAGCGCCACGGCTTGCTGGCGACGCTCTGGTTTAACATCGCGCACTATGCGCTCAGGCCGTGGCCGTGGATACTGACGGCGCTCGCCTCGCTCGTCTTGTATCCTGATCTGGTTGATAAAGAGGCGGGCTACATTCGTACGTTACTGGACCCGAACGTCTTTCCGGTCTACTTGCGTGGCTTCATGCTGGCGGCGTTTGCGGCGGCCTACATGTCAACCATCGGCACGCAGTTGAACTGGGGCGCGTCGTATGTGATCAACGATTTCTATCGCCGCTTCGTCGTGCGCGATAGAGGCGAGCGGCATTATGTCATTATCTCGCAAATGGTCACCGTGCTGCTGATGGTGATCTCGTTGCTGGTCACACTGAAGCTGGAATCGATCCGCGATGCCTGGCAGCTCTTGCTGGTGATTGGCGCCGGCACCGGCCCGGTGTTGTTGCTGCGCTGGTTCTGGTGGCGCATAAATGGCTGGTCAGAGATTGCCGCGATGGGGGCGGCAAGCGGGGTTTCGCTCTTCCTGCAATTCGTCGTCAAATGGAATAGCGGCGACCCGCTGCAATTCGCTTACCTGATGCTGACGACCGTAGGCGTCACCACCGCCGTGTGGCTGCTGGTGACCTTTCTGACGCGGCCCGAGCCGCAAGAAACCCTGGTGGACTTCTATCGCCAAGTGCGGCCCGAAGGCCCCGGCTGGCGGCACATCGCGCGGCTCGCGGGCGAGACCGCGCCGCACCAGATGGGCGGCCTCGCCCTACAGTTCGCTAACTGGATGCTCGGCTGCATACTGATTTACGGTGCCCTGTTCGGCATCGGCGCGATCATCTTTAAGGAGTGGCTGAGCGGCTCGCTTTATTTGCTGGCAGCGGTCATCGCTGCCGCCTTGATCTCGCGCAACCTGGCGCGCGTCAACTGGAAGCCGCTGCCGGCAACCGCCGGAGAGCCGTGGCCGGAAGGCGAGATCACGGCGTCATCTTCGGATTAAAGAGCGGTGCGGATTAAAGGTCGGCGACGCGCAGCTCGTGCAGCGCCAAAATCGAGATGGTCGTCGGGATGCCGTTTTCGACGCTGACTTTGAGCAGCGCCTGGAAGTAGCGCGGCAGGCTGCCCGATTGTTGCAGGCGCTGATTCATCTGGTCGAGATAATCTTTATTGGTCACGTACTCGGCGGCGGCCTCGGTGCCCTGGCTGTAAACCCCTGCCAGCATCATCACATCGTTGCCTTCAGAAATGTTCGGCTTCACCGTAATCAGCGCGTAATCGATGGTCAGATTGCCTGTGCGTCGGTCGAACTGCGGGATGTACTCATGCGCTTCGGCGACCTGCTGGCGGCGGTTCTCTATGGTGCCTCGGCTGGTGAAGAGGAAGTCTTCGTTGCGCGTCAGCTTGCTCGACCATGTATTTACCCAGACGCCGCCGAGCATGATGACGTTATGCTTCTTGAGGTCGTCAGCGCTTAACGTGCGGCTCTGTTTGAGCTGGATGCTGCGGCTCGCCTTGCGGAAGAAGTCGGTCAGGTAATGCAGGCCGATGGCCTCGCCCATCCCAGTGTAGACGTTAGTGCCGAGCACCAGGCGCGGCGTTTCATTGCGCTCGACGACGATTTTGCTCTTGACCGCTTCGTCGCTATCGTCGGTCGGCCCATGCGATTCTTTAATGGCGACCTCCGGGTTGGTGACGAACTTGTCTTTCAGGGCGGCAACGGTTTCATCGGCCAGCGGAATCGAGCCCTTGATAATCGATTCCGGGTCGCTGGCGTTGATGAAACGCAGAACCGGCGGATTGCTGAGAATGATCAGCGGCGGATTCTTGTCGGCGAGAAACGCCGCCCAGAAGCTGCCATAGGTCGCCGGGTCTCTGGCCGCTTCGCCGCGTGCCATCTCCTGCCGCAGTTGACGGTTCTCTAGCCCGAGGGTCATCACGGCGGCTAACAGCCCCAACCCAACCAACCCCGCGACGATCTTTCCATAAGACCAGCGCCGTGCAGCGGGCAAAGCTTCGACCAGAGCGGGCATTTCGGCCAGGGCTTCAGCCGGCTCGCTCACCATTGCAGGCGGTTGCCGCGTGAAGACCGGCTGATAACTGCCGGCGGGGATTTCCAGCCGCACCGGATCGCCGGCGCCCTCGCGGGCATAATAGGCTTCGAGCTTCTTGCGTATCTCGTGCGCAAAGACCCGCACGATGGGGTCATTCGCCGGGTTATAGCTGCTGTCACGGCCAAAGACGTCATACCCCAGCAGATGCTCGTTCAACTTCTCGGCGCGGCCTTCGAGATAGTAATCACAGATCAGGCGCAAGAATTTCTGCTTCTTATGGGCGTTGACGAAATACTTGCTCCAGAGCAGGCGGTCGAGCGCCTGGCGCACCTCGTCGGGCGCGACGCCGGGCGAAGCGGACTCAACGATCTGAGCTTTCATACACCGACTCCTTGCTAGCGATCCGGCTTTTTTGACCGCTCGCTTTTTAGCTCGAATCTGAAGGGCAAGACCTCGGCAACCTTTGAAGGCGACCTTCTCGAATCAATGTTTAGAAGAAGTTAAAACGTTAATTTAACCTGTTAATTTACTGTAAGGCTATTGATTCTGATCTCAATTCGGCGTAGCGTACGCTTGGTCAAGACGGTCTCATTTTTACTTAAGTCTGAATTATCCGGGCACATTCTACGCTCACGAGCAGGACGTGACAATAGTGTATTGAGCTTCTCGGCGGTCTCGCCAGGCGGGTGGATGGGAGTTCGTCCCGTCAATAATTTGCTGTTAGGTATTGACCTTTACCGCCGGGTGGCATATTCTCGCAGCAGCTTTTTTCAGCATTTATATTTAGTGATCCTCACTTCACGGGTTGAAGAGTACGAAGGATGTGCAAGGGCGCGCCGCGTCCTTTACCTATTCGCCTACCGCACAGTGTTCTGGCAGTGCGTCCACTACGCACGGGATTGCTCTGGCAGTGATCGGATAGCGAGTTGCTTGGAGCTTGCAAACGGCTGGTGTGACAAACCGCGCCTGGCTTCGGTCCGCTCTATCCATTGCCGGTTTGCCGAGTCCTATCGCCGCACGGCTTCAAACGTTTCGCTGAGACATGAAAGGAGGCATCATGGATAGAAGGTTACCGATAAGCATATTGATGCTCTTCCTGTTTCTTTGCTGTGCCTCGTCAATCCAGGCTCAACAGGATACAGGGAGTATCAGTGGATCTGTAACTGATCCAAAGGGCGAGGCCGTCGCCGGCGCTCAAGTCACCATCACCAATGAAAGCGTCGGCCTGACGAGAACCATCGTCACCAATGACAAGGGGCTCTTTACCGTCAACCTGCTGCCCGTCGGCAGTTATACGGTTACCATTGAAGCCAGCGGCTTTAAGAAGTCCGAGCATCGCGCCGTTGACCTGCACGTCCGCGAAGAGAAAATCCTCTCGACGACGCTCGAAGTCGGTCAAGTCGCCGAGACGGTGGAAGTCACCGGCGGCGCCAACAAGGTCGAGCTGACGACCGGCGAAGTCTCTAGCCTGATCAGCTCGCAGCAGGTGAAAGAGCTGCCGCTGAATGGCCGCAGCTTCGTCCAGTTGACCCTGCTCGTGCCCGGCGCTTCTGTGAGCGATAGCACGCGCACGGGCAACACAGGGTTGCTGGCCGGCGTTGACATCTCTATGAGCGGCAGCCCGGCCAACGCCAACGCCTGGCTGGTTGATGGCGTTGATAACGTCGACCACGGCTCGGGGCGCACCATCCTGGTCTATCCATCTATCGATTCAATCGAAGAGTTCAAGGTGCAGACCAACGCCTATGGGCCAGAGATGTCTGCCGCCGGCGGCGCGCAGATCAATCTGGTCACCAAGGGCGGCACGAACTCTTTTCATGGCGGCGGCTACTTCTTCTTGCGCAATGATGCGCTCAACGCCACCAACTTCTTCCTCAATCGCGCCGGCGCGCCGAAACAGTCGTTGGATTACAAAAACTTCGGCTACACCATCGGCGGCCCGGTCAAGAAGGATAAGCTCTTCTTCTTCTGGTCGCAGGAGTGGCGGCGTGAAGCGCGCGGCGTGCCGCGCAAATCAACGGTGCCGACGGCCCTGGAACGCCAGGGCGATTTCAGCGGCCCGCATTCCGGCGCGCTGCCGTTGCCCACAGACCCCTTTACCGGCCTGCCGTTTCCGGGCAACAAGATTCCGGCAAATCGCTTGAGCCCGGCGGGGCTGGCGCTGATGAAACTGTGGCCGGAGCCGACCAATAGCAACCTGATCGACAATTGGGTTGCCGCCCCGGTGACGAAGGTTCCGACCTGGCAAATTCAGGGACGGGCTGACTGGGCGATCACCGCCAAACACAGCTTGATGTTCCGTTACACCCAGGATAGCTGGAAAAATCCGGCGCCGAACTTTGGCGCAGAAGGCGGATTGTGGGGCGACACAGGCTTCCCGACCGTAGACTCTGATTGGGATCAGCCGTCGAAGAATATCTCGACCCGCCTGACCTCGACCTTCGGTTCGAGCATGGTCAATCAGTTCCAGTTCTCCTACGCCAACAACCGCATCTTTATCGTCCCGGGGTTGGGCCAGGACATCAACGACGAGATCAATTCGAAGATTCCCGAAGTCTTTCCAGGCCCCGATTCGCGCGCCCATACGACGTTCTGGGGCTCGCCGCTGCCAGGGATTGGCGCCAATCTTTGGAACATCGCCCCCTGGAATAATGGCCAGGATTTGTGGATCTGGAAGGATGATTTTTCTAAGACCATGGGCGGCCACACCTTCAAAGTCGGCGCTTTGTATAGCACCAACAAGAAGGATGAGATTTGTTGCTCAAGCGCCGACACGCCGCAGTTCTGGGGGCCAACGGCAGTTCCCGGAGGCGCTGGCGTGGGCGGCGGCTGGGGCGACCCCAATGCGCCCGGCAATGGCGCACAGGTGACTGGCAATGGCCTGGCCGATCTGCTGCTGAAAGGCACCTACTGGGGTGGCGCCGATGAGCAGTCGTTCGTGCCGACCTCGTTAATTCGCTGGCGCGATTACGAAGCGTACTTCTCCGACACCTGGAGAGCGCGCCCCGGCCTGACGCTCACCTACGGCCTGCGCTTCTCGCGCCTGCCGCAGACCGTCCAGGACGATAACCTGTTAGGCAATTTCGTGCTCTCGCTTTACGACCCTGCAAAAGGCGCCGACCCGCTCAACGGCCTGATCTTTCCGAAGGAGTTGAGCCTGCCGGATAAAGGCATACCGGGCGGTGACGCGAACTTGAAGGGCATCGACGTCGGGCGAGCGCTCAGACAGAATCACAATAACTTCAGCCCGCGCATCGGCATTGCCTGGGACCCGACGGGCAAAGGCAAGATGGCGATTCGCATTGGCGCTGGCAGCTTCTTTGGGCGCTCCGATTTAAGTAACCCGGTCGGCGCGCTGATTAATAACCCGCCGTTCGTGGCCCACATAGACTGGGGCGCCGGGCGGCCTCTGGATACCATTCCGGGGACGCCGCCGGGTGGCACACTGGGGACGCCGAGCGCCGCCGCCGACATCAAGTCGAAGACGCAAGGCAGCTACCAGTGGAACTTCTCGATTGAGCGGGAGCTGTGGCATGATACGACGATCCAGGTTGGTTATGTCGGTAATCATGGCCACCATCTGCCGATCAACTGGGACCTGAATTTCGTCCCGACCAACAAGCGCGCGGAATTTGCGCGGCGCGCTTTAGATGGCGATGCCAACACCAACGAAAACGAGCTGCGACTGCTGTTCCCGCTGAAAGGCAACGCGAGTCTGTTTTACCAGACCTTCGCCGGCGATTCGAGCTACAACGCCTTGCAGGTGCAGTTCGTGAAGCGATTCTCGAAAGGCTTCTCTTACCAGATGTCGTATAGCTGGTCGAAGCTGTTGGCGCTTTCCGACATCAACTGCTGCGGCGGCGGCACCAATACGAGAATCACCGATCCACAAAACCTCGGGTATGACCGCGGCCTCGGGTCATTCGACCGCACGCATATCCTGAGCATGAACGCAATCTACAAGCTGCCAACCTTCAGTGGCCGGCATGCTCTGGTCAGAACCGCTCTGGGCGGCTGGGAGGCCACAGGCATTTACCAGTATGCCACCGGCGTCCCGCTGACGGTTTCGGGCGGCCCCTCCATCGGCATCGCCAACCGGCCTGACCTGGTGGCTGATCCTGAAGGCGCGCACACGGCGGAGAACTGGATCAATCCGCGCGCCTATGCGCTGCCCACACAACTCGGACGCCTCGGCTTCTCGCCGAAAGGTTCGGTCCGAGCGCCTGGAATCAACAACGTCGACCTGGCCTTCTATCGCAACTTCAAGTTGCCGAGAGAGGGCATGTCTGTCCAGTTCAGGGCGGAGTTTTTCAACGCGTTGAACCACACACAGTTCCTGAATATAGACACCGGGTATTCGACCGGCTCAGGGACGAACCGCTCTGGACAGGAGGTTGGCGGTATCGAGCTGGTTCCTGGGGGCAACGCCGTTGGGTGCCAGATCAGGAAGAATGGTGTGGCGACAGGACAGTTCACGTCGGATTGCAACATCAACCAGACGTTCGGCCAGGCCGGGCGCGCGCGTGACCCGCGTGAAATCCAGTTCGGCATCAAGTTCAACTTCTAACCGAAGCGATTGAACGCTGCACTCACGGGGCGCACCGGCCTGACTGGTGCGCCCTTTTTCTTGTGATATAATCGCTCCCCAACGGCACGATCCTTTTAATTCGGTTTCATTGGAAAGCGTCTATGCATTCAACGCCAGCCGACCATCGCTTTATCGCCTGCCTGCTGCTCTGGGTCTTCCTCGGAGCGGCGATAGCTTATGGGCAAAAGAGCGTCGGCGACGAGATCAGCGAGCAGTTGAAGCTTGCCGAACGGCTTCAGCAGCAAGGCGAGATGATCCGCGCCAACAGTGCCTTGCGCCAGGCGCTCGGGCTGACGCTTGAGCAGTTGGGCGCGATCTATGACCGTCTCGGCGATCTCAATCAGGCAGAGACCGCGTACGCCGCCGCCACCGAGGCCAAGACCGATTCCGACAACGCTTTGCTCGGCCTCGGCATCGTCTATCTGAAAAAACGTGAGTTTGAAAAAGGCATTGATACGGTAAAGACGCTGCTGGCGCAAAAGCCTTATCACGCCACCGCGCGCCACCTGCTTGGCAAGCTCTACTTCGGCATGGGACGCACGGATGCGGCGATCTTCGAGCTGGACGAAGCAGCGCGGCAGGCCCCGCAAGATAACAGCGTCGCCAGCACCCTGGCGCTTGCCTATCTCAGAAAGGGGCTAATCGAAAACGCTCGAAAGACATTTCAGCGTCTACTGACGAATCTCGGCGAATCGCCGCAGCTCCATGTCTTCTTCGGCTTCTCCTATCGCCAGACCAATTTCCTGGATGCGGCAGTCGAGGAATTCAAACGCGCCGTCGCCTTGAATCCTAACTATCCGCGAGCCCATTACTACCTCGGCCTCAGTTACCTGTCGGGAGAAGGCCGCGACAAGTTGACGGAAGCGGCGGCGGAGTTTCAAGCCGAGCTGCGCCGCGACCCCAATGATTATCTATCGAATTATCTGCTCGGCCTGGTCTATCTGAGTGACCGCCGATTAGAAGAGGCGGCGCGCAGTCTGGAAATCGCCCAACGGCTCGATCCGCAGAAACCCGACGTGCCATTGTTTCTTGGGCAAGCCTATGCGCTTTTGGGCCGGGAAGCGCAGGCCGTCCCGCTGCTTGAGCTCGCCATTCAACTCACCCCGGACCCGAGCCGCAATCAATATCAGATCGCCAACGCGCACTATTTACTAGCGCAGGCGTTTCGCCGTCAGGGAAAGATGCAAGAGG
>JBJMGU010000238.1:0-21343 GCA_045807765.1 Blastocatellia bacterium | reverse complement strand
TCTGCGCAGACCTTCAGGTGTTCCCCGCAAATCGAAAAGCCGTCCGGCGGCTTTCAAGAAGCGCCGCCGCTTCTGCTCTGGCCAGTGCCGGTCCAGGGTTAGCCCGATCCAGGAAGCCAGCCACGATAGAAAATCCGCGCCACTCTTCGGATCGCGCTCAGACGGGGCCGACAACGGGTCGTAGTAATGGGCCTGGGTGTCGAGTTTCGATTCAATGCTCCGGAGAGTCGTGTCGAAGAGCGCCAGAAATCGATCCGTGAGATCGGCGCTGACCGGTTCTTCGCCGAACACCGCGGGCAGATAGCGCCGAAGGCTGATGCGCGGGAACTCAATTTCGATGCTGTCGATCCGCGGAGTGAGCTTGCTGTTTCCGCGGAATTCGAGCTTCAGCCACAAAAAGCGAGCGCCGCCGCTGCGCACCAGACAATCCCATTGACCGCCGGCAGTTTCCGACGCAATCTGATTCGTGTCCCATTCGCTGGTCAGGCTCTGAACCTGATCCGCGGTCAGCAAGGCTTCCGCGGTGTAGGTCGACACCATCACACGGGCGCCGGCGGGAATCTCTCCGCGCAGTATTACTCGATGCCACTGGCATCGATACAACGCGCTGTCCAAAGCTGTGCTGTAATAGTAACCTTTGGCCGCATAGCTCGGTGTCAACGGCGTCAGACAGTCGACGGCTTGCCCTTGAAGATCGAACACCCCCGGCTCTGGCTTTTGATTCGGCGGGCAATTCGGGCCGAACGCGGCTTCTTTGCAGCCCGGCGTTTTCGGGGCGCAAAGCCGGCTGAGATGCATCAGCCCTGACGCGTCAGTTTCAACAACCGCAGACGGAAAGAACTCCCGAAGCTCATCCGCAGTCGAAGCCACCGCGGCAACGGCTCCCGTCTTAGAGATGACCTTAACGCTTCGAGGCAGGTCGTCGGTAACCACATAGATTCGATCAAGGCAATCCGTTGCAATCCATGTGACCGCACCCAGTTGGCTGACGCATCCTTGCCAATTGCCCGATGGACTGATGCGATGCACGCAGCCGTTCGCCGGGTCGCTGACATAGGCGTTGCCGCGCCCATCGAATGCAAGATCGTACGGCTGCCAGAGACTCCTCAGTTGCGGATTAGGACCTTCATAAGCCGATGCGGGCGGACGCCAGTGCGCCCGCAAGACGAGGCCGGGCAGCCCGAAGACGCTGAGACGATTATTCCCGGTATCGCAAACGAACAGATTGCCGGAGCCGATGGCGATGCCGTGCGGTGATCTCATCTGCCGAGGTCCGCTGCCAGGTCCGGCAAAACAAGGGACGGGATAGAACCGGCAGTCGCACGCGTCAAATCTCTTTAGCTCGACTTGCGCCGCGTCGAGCAGGTATAGGCTGCCGTCAGGCCCCACCGCGACGTTAGCGGGAGTCGTTAATCCGCCGAAGCTGCCGCTGTCCTCTGTGAGCGAGCGTGAGCTTCCCGGAGCGAGGCTGAGGGCGAGCGCCCTGTTCGGGCGAAGGACGCTTATATTGTCAAGCGTCGATTCACGCCAGCCGATGCGTCCATCGAGCAGCCACGACGTTGGATCGTGTGGCGGCTGCGGAGCCGGCGGCAGTAAGGAAGCAGACATCATTCCTTGGATCACTCCTCGAAGCTGTAATGAACTTGAAGCTGTGGCTCACCTGCGTTAAGCAAGGCGGCCTTGTTGATCTGAACGTCGGTGCAAACGGGCATCTCTTCGCCGTCGAGCACAATCGTCATGCTGGTGACGCTCTGTACGCCGGGTACGGAGAATATCCGTTGGTTGACTCGCGAGAAGTAAATCGTTCCACCAAACGGCCAGCCCAAGCCCTCCTCGCCGCCTTTGAGCGGATGAAAGTAGTCGAGAAGGCTCCGCTCTACGCCTTTGCTTACCTCGCCCAGATCCGCAGTGTCCTCGGCGATGATCTCCGCATGAATTTCGACTCGCTGATAACTGGGGCCGACAACATACAGCTCGGTGGTCAACAGACGCCGCTGATCAAGGTAGGCGCAAACGGTTCTCAGCGTGCCTTCGCTGGGAAGCGGCGCGGAGCCGTCGCCGTCGGGAATGACGATGACGGTCATCACGCCCGGAACCTTAATACCTGGGAAATCCGGATGATAGAGCGGCAACCCTTTGGCTCTCTTGATCGTCGCCGCCTGCATGGCGAGATACTCGAAGTCGTCGGCGGTAACCGCGCGGCACCGGCTCTTGATCGAATGCGGCGCGCGCTTCTTCGCTTCGTCGAGTGTTTCTTCGTCCCGCCCGCCGTAGGCCGGCAGCAGATTCGCTACCAGGCCATCGTCAATCCCGGTGATCGAACTGGTCAGCGTCTTAATGGCCCTAGCGGCGGCATTACCGCGCTTTCCCCCGCCGGAGCGATACTGACGGGCGACGATGTTGCCATCGGGATTGGCAGCATTGGCGACCGGTATGCTGCCCTGCCGGCCATCGCCGAAGCGGATTTCACCCGTGGTGCGGTCGAGCACGTAGTGCTGGTCGGTTGGTGACGATCCAAAGAAATCACTGACGCGGGTCCAGACTTCGTCGCCGTTGCCCTGGTCGATTTCGAGGATCAGCGAATCTTCCAGCACCGGCGTATTGGCGAGACGAAAGACCTGGTCGCGGCGGCCAGTGCTGCCGCCCAAAACCTCAAAGAGAGTCGTCTCAGCCTGACGGACCGCGACGGTGTTCGTGCGTACTGCCATCAGTCTTGGCGCGCGCTCATACTGACTGCGTTGAACCCGCCCGCGAATCCAATAGAGTGGCTTCGGCTCCGGCCCGATGACCGCCGTCTGCATTCCGGTCGCTGGAGTTTGCAAGTAAACGTGGCCGGATCGCGTAAACGCCCGTGTCTCGTCTTTCAGCAGAGTAAGCGTTCTCCAGGCGGCGCCGTTCCAGTACTCCCACACGATTGCTGCCGGGCCGAATGCGGGTGAATCCGAAAGGCCGCACTGATAGGCCGCGAGACTCCCGCTATCGGGCAGAGTCGAGATCATGAGATTGACCTCGACCTGAGGCAAGGGACCGTTGTAGTCGAATCCCAGAAGCAACGCGCTGTTGTCCGCCGCTTCTGGTCCGAAGGGCTGAAAGCCTTGCAATGCTTCGTCGTTTTCCGTGGTCACGCTCGTGTACGTGTAGCCGTCATAGGCGAGCAGCGCCGCGAGCTTTGCCCTTAGCGCGATCAACGACCGTTCGGTTTCAAAGATCAGGGGCGGCCCGCCGTCTGAAGATTCCGCGGTGATTTGCGTGTGCTCGGGAACGATGACAAACGCGCCGGTAAACGAGCCTTTCACCGGGAAGCTGACCTCGGCCTGCGCCGGTTCAGCCGGATTCACCTCGATTCCAAGAAGCTGGAGGAACTTGATGTAGTTCAACTCCGGCACCTTGTTCATTCGATAGGTGAGGATCTCCGCCAGCCACGCGAAGACCTGCACCATGGTGATGCCGGGATCGTTGTCGTTGAGGTCAGTCCAGACGGGCGTCCACTCCGGCGTATACCGCGCGATGCGAGTACGCACCTCTGCCATCAGGCTGTCATAGGTCCGGTCGTCAATCGGCGGAATGGCATTCTCAAGCGGCATAACTCAGGCTCTCTCCCGAATGTAAAATGGATAGACCAGGCTACCTCTAGCATTGTTAGCGCGAATCCGGTAGTTGATCCGAATGAGCAACAGGTTCAGTTGTTCTGGCGCGGTCTCGGCGCCGATGTCCAACACGTCGATGCGCGGTTCATAAGCGATCAAAGCCTCACGTACCGTCTGAACGACCACCGCAATCGTCGTCGAGTTGTTCGGCGCGAAGACCATATCGTGAATGCCGCATCCGAAGTCCGGCAGCATGACTCGTTCGCCCTTTGCGGTGCTCAAGATCAGGTAGATTGACTCTTCAACGCGCTGCTCGTACTTCGCCTGAGCGATCTTGCCGCCCGGGTTGACTTGCAGCGGGAACTTCCAACCTACGCCTAAGAATTCACGAGGCATCACCGATCTCCTGATTCTATTCGCCGACGGTGTCCGTCCAAGCGCTCTAGCAGGGAACCAGATCGAGCGTTTCATCGATCTGCTTGAGCACGCTCTTGACCTCATCCAGCTTGGCGGCGAGGTCTTCTCCTCCGGGCACTCCAGCCGATACGCTGCCGCCATCAAGCACCTGGCCGATGGCGGCAAGAGCGTCGGGCATGATCTTGAGCGCGTCGCCGACCGGCCCCGGAAGCGAGGGCGCCAGATCGCCGATCGGCTTGATAACGGCAAGCAGCGGTTGAACGACCGCAAGCGCCTCTTTGAGCTGGGCGGTTGAAGCGTCGGCGTTGTGCTGCGCGCACTTGAGCGAAGCGAGCAGCACCGGATTGCCCTGCGCCGCGCCGAAGTTGATTCCAACCTGAAACCTCAGGATGCTCTCAATCGCCTCGATGATGCACTTCAGGTACTTGATGATCAGCTTGAGGATATCGACCATCATGCACGGAATCTTGACGGCGAAGTTAAGGCAGGCGCCCAGCTCGGCGGCTTTCTTGGCGACGTCCAAAATGTCCAGAGGCTGCTTGACCTTCGCCAGCGCCCCAATCACGGCAAGTACCTTCAGCACGCACTCGAGGCCGGCGAGCGCGGGCGTCAATTGCAACATCAGCCCATGAATCAGCGTGCAGTCGCTCGGCGGCCCCTTCGAAATGTCGATCACCGATTTCAAATCAGTGCCGAAGGGCAGACTGATCTTCAGGGGTTTCGGGTTCGGCAATTCAATGCACGGAATGGTGACTCCGCTGGACATTAGACTGGTTCTCCTCGGGCCTTCGCTCCGGCCCGCCCGTTTGGCCGATTGACCGCTGATTAGTTACCGATGATGGCGCTTCGTTAAATCGGTCCGGGCGCGAGCGCCACCAGGCGTCCGTTGATTACGACTTGAGGCGCGTTGATCTCGAGAAAACTGACGCCGGTTATGCTGATGCGGCCATTAGAAAGCTCGATCTTGTTTCCATGCGCATCCTGTATTCGAATGAAGCCCTTGTCGCCCGCGTTAGGCGGCGAGTCGTTGATCTCGATCTCGTGGCCATTGACCGAGTGCACCAGGCGACGGTGATGATCGTTGCTCGGGGGCACGTCCACGCCATTCCAGAGGAACCCGACCACGAACGGATGGTCGAAGTCGCCGTGCTCGAAAGCCGCAAGGACTTCATCGCCGACCTCTGGCATGAAGAACACGCCGCGCTGTTTGCCGGCCATCGGGGCGGCAATCGGCGCCCACGAGCTCTGTTGAGCCTCTGACAGCCACGGAAACTGCAACTCGATCCGGCCCTGTCCTTCAGGGTCGTCGAGACTTTTGACTATTGCCGTTACGACTCCCGGATATCGTTTCATCGATCACCCCTTCGTGCCTTCGTCTTCGCGGCGCGCGTTGAACTTGGTTATGTAGCCGCTGTCGCTTATCGTGTGAGTCGTATCGGTGACGAAATACTCGCCGCTGAAACGGACTCCCAGCCCGGCTATGCGCACGCGCTGGCCGGCGCGGAGATCGGCCAGCCCGACACAGGTTCCACTGGCTTTCACCATCTCCTTGCTACGATCCAGCAATATGGCTTTGGCTCTTTCATTCGCCTGATCCTGAGTGAACACCGGCTCGTCGACGACCCTCTCTTCTCGCGCGTCGCATTTTTGCAGCAATTCAAGAAGGTCGGGATTCAGCTTCTTTTTCAGCTTGGGATCGTCGAGCGATGCTTTTCCGGTGATGGGCTTGCGGGCTTTTCGATCCCAGCCATTCACGGTGACGTTTTTCACTTGGTTCGCCGTCGTCAACGTCGGCTTAAAGTCGATCAGCGAGATGCCCCACTCCAACTCGAAGGTGACAAGGCGGAGACCGGGCTGCTTCGTATCAGATGGCCCGAAGTAGAGCCGCCTCGGCTTGACCACCTTGCCTTTTTCTCGCTCTTCTTCCTTGACGAAGATCACGTAGCCGATGCGCCGCGCGCGCGCCAGCAAGAACTCGATGTCGTATTGATTATTCTGCGCGACGTACTCGATCTCTTTTTCGTTGGCCCTGGCGCTTGGATCGATTTCGACGGGCAGAGGAAACCGTTTCTGGCCCTTGTTGTCAGGATCGGGCAGCGAGTTGAAACTGTCCGCGATGGCGCTCTCCGTCTGTTTGGTCCAGGCCCAGGTGTACTGCTTACTGCGCAGCTTATGCAGTATGTTCAGCCCGCGGACGGTCAAGGTCGGCGCGGCGCTGCTCGGAAAATTCGGCTCCATCGTCGTGAAGTTTCCTTCGACCATCAGCTTCAGTTCTCCGCCATAGCCCATCATCACTTCTACCGGGTGCTTGCAGGGGTCGAACAAGCGATGCAAGGGGTTGCTGTCGAGCGACTGCCTGGTTTCCGAGCCGACGTACTTGAATTTTCTAGCGACCGAGTCCCAGTTGTTGACGGTCATCTCGAAACTGTCCAGCTCTTTGATGTTGTCCTTGTAGGTCACCTGTAGCACGTCGCGCAGGACATTCATCGGCAAACCGACGCCGGCGATCTTGATCTCGAAGCGCGGCACGTAGAACGCGTTTTGTGCCTTCGATTCCTGGCGCAGTGTGACGACCGGCATGGCGATCTCCTAGGTTGTCGGCGGAATCGTCAGCAACCCGCCTGCCTTGAGGCGTCGAGGGTCTTCGATCTTGTTTTCGTCGGCGATGAAACGCCAATCCCCCGGCTGCTTGTAGAACAGCCACGCGATGCCCGACAGCGTCTGGCCGCTTTCGATCACATGGCTGTGAGTCCGGTCGGGTGAGCTCAGGTTCAAATGCGCAAGCTGCTCGTCCAGCGTCTTGTACTCGCGCAGCGTGACGGTCAGCGTCGCGCGCAACGGAATACCGTCGGGGCTGAACAGCGTGAACTTCTGCTTGATGTTCTCGACGATGCACTTGAATCCGTTGCGCCGCTGGTTACCGGCAGCCGCCCCGACCAATGCTCCGGCAACGGCGCCGGCGGCGGGGCCGGCAAGCGCGCCAGCTATGCGCGTTGCCGCCGCGCCGGCGTTCCCGCCGAGCGAACTGCCGGGGAACTGATCGCTCCAGAAGAAAGTACAGATCGGCGGCGCGTGGCGCTGAGATTCGATCTTGATCAACTGATAGATTCGGTCGGTCTTCGTCGTTACGCTGACGGCACCGCTACCCATGCCTTCATCGGTGGTGTCGAAGAAGAGTTCAAGCGTGAGTTTCTCTGCCTGCCCGCGTACGAACTGTTGCAGCGGGGCATCGAGCCCAGGAATCGCGATTTCGGCAATCTGCACGCCCTTGTCCCACGACAGCTCGGTCGGGTTGTACTGTAGCTCGATCTCTTCGGGCGTGGAATCTTGATCCCACTGCACTCGCAGCATCGCCTTCGCCGGTTGCGCCATCTGATGTCTACTCCTGTTCCTCAAGCTCGTGGCTCACGCCTTGAGTGATCTTTTGTTCGGCCCGCACGCGTTTGCGATGACCGTCGCGGTCGTCGACGGCGGCGAGCACGCCGCGGACGATGCGATCCATGGTCTTCGGTGAAAGCAGCGAATCGTGATCGACCGCTCTCACCGTGCTCTGCATTTCGTGAATGTCGACTTCCATATTCTCGTTCCCCTCAATCAAACCTATAGCCGGTCGCGGTCCTGGACTCTGCGTGTCGAGCTTCACCGTCCCACACTGTTTTATGTGGCGGCTGCGGAAGCGACACCGATACCCGGCACTTGATAGATTCCCTCGTGCGCGATCTCGATTGATTCAATCGAGACGTTGTTCTGAGTGGCGTTCAACGAAGGCCCTGTATATTTGACCGGCAGACCTCGCCTGAAGCACCAGATGTTGTTGGGCAGTCGGAGATCGTTCAGCAGGATGATCACGCCGTCGCGGCGTTTGCCCTTACCTTCGACGAACCCGTAATGCCAGTCCCACAACGCGGTGCCGACGCCGAGGCCCCGCTTGAGCGTGATGTTCGACCACGTCACTCTCGTAGGAAACTTCAGGAGCCGGCCATTGTTGCCGCCTTCCTTGTAGTCCTCGACTTGAAGAGACATCTCCAACCCGGTGCATTCGCTGAATCCGCCGACTGCGACATCGAGTATTTCCGAGCCTCCGAGCAGCCCAAGCGTGCTGCTGGTGTCGATCAAGCTGATGGCGAAGTTGTGATTCAGCACGGGGTCAGTTCGCCGCGCTGTCGGGTTCACCGCCATTAGAAGGCCCCCATCACGAGCCCGCCCGATGACGCCTCGGTGATCTCGAATTGGTTGTGGGCGCGGCCTACGCGCAGGATGACGAACTCGAATGGGCGCGATGGAGCGACCCCTACCTCGGCGAGAAGATGCCCAAGATCGCGTTCGCGTGCGGGGTTGTTCTCCGCATTACATTTCACGTAGAACGCTTCGTCCGGTGCCGCGCCCATCAAAGCTCCTCGTTGCCACAACGAGAGCAGAAAACTGGTCAGAACCAGTTGAATCTTGGCGCGAGTCGAAGCGTCATTGGGTTCGAAGACCGCCCATTGCGTCGCCACGTCGATTGACTTCTCGATCATCATCATCAGCCGCCGTACGTTTACAAACAGCCAATCCGTATCGCTGCTGACCGTTCGAGCGCCGTAGACGCGAATGCCTCTGGCGGCCAGCGGCCGTATCGCATTAATGCCCGCCGGATTCAGCAGCCCGGCGACTCTCGCCCCGACCTCAACCGTTACGTCTTGCACCCAGACGAGCGCCGAGTTGGCCGGCGCCTTATGCACGCCGATTTGCAGATCCGTCTTCGCGTACTGGCCGGCGACATGGCCGCTCGGCGGGATGTCACGCGTGAGCGACCCCGGCGCCGCAAGCGGATCGACCAGTCTTAGCCACGGGTAATAAAAGGCCGCGTACTTGGAATCGAATCGGCTCCGCCACGCCATGGCCGCGCCGACGCCGAGCTTGTCGTCACGCGCAACCTTGTAGGGCGGATCGATCAGGCCGAAGCGATCCCTGAGTTTCTCGCATTGCTGGATCAGAGCCGACTGAACGCGATAGATGTCATTCTCCGTGAAGATCGGCGGCAGGTCTCCCGGTGAAGGAACCTGCGGCGCGGCGGTCACGGGCGGGTCTGGCAAGCAAGGGTCTGGCACGCAAACTTGAGGGCGGTAACGCGGAGGAAGAAAGGGCTGAATGTTGATGTCTGGCACCGCCAGTATCGCGACCTCACTGATCTCTTCCAGCGCCCGCAGCCCGCGCGTCTTAAGCGCCTTGACCTCGTCGCCGTCGAGTGGATCGATCTCCTCGCCCATGAAATCAAACGCGCTCAGCGCCGCCAGCCCGTCCGCTCCACTGTCGAGCGCCAGGCGCTGATCCGGTATGATCGAGAGCGGCTCAGGCGTCGTGCCCAGCGACAATCGTAGTTCTTCGATCACCACCGGCTCAGGCGCGGCGGGCAGTTTGAAAAGCGTCCGATCCAACCTGAAAGGCCCGAGCGCGGACGGCCCATAACGCGGGTGTTCAGGCACCAGCGACAGCGCTTGATAGAGGGCGGTCAAACGGCCAAGCTCTCTGACCCAGAGCGTATACTCGATACTTTCGACGAGGATCGGTTTGTCCGGGTCGAATCCCGTTAGGGCACTGTCGTAAGGCAGTCGAGCTTCAGGTTTCGCGTTCATCCATATCAGCCGGCTCTCGACCGCATCGACATCCGAAACGACTTTGTAGATCGTCAACGGCCCTTGTGAGAGCCGTACGTGCGTCGCGCGGCGGAAACCGGCGACCGATGAAACGAGCGAAGATTCGGGCCGCTTGCCGCTCGGATTGGTCAGCGTCTGCGCCTGATGCGTCTCTCTCAGGGAGATATCGATATCATTCCCCCACACGCCCGGACTGCAAGCCGCGATGCGCCAGTGCGCATCCAGGCCCGACTTCAAGACGGTCTCGGCGCGGCTCGCGACTTCGGAGGCGACCCGAACGACCCAGCATCGCTGCCCGCCGTTTTCGAAGAACGCGCGGACCGCATACGCCAGGTATGCCGCGCCGCTGAAGCTGCCGAAGTAAGCCTGGAACTGACGCCAGGATTGCACGGGCAGCGCTTGATGGAGCGGGCCGCGCGCGGCAATGCCAACGAAGCCGGCGATGTCTGTGCGCAACGCCGAGATGGCCGGCGCGCTGGCATCGACTCGCTGGTAATAGACTCCGGGTGAGTCGGTCGTTACCACTAGATGACTCCTTATCGACCGCCTGCGGCTTCAATGGAGAGGCCTTCATGAATCAACTCCACCGACTCGATAGCGATTTCGTTGCCGCTTGCTTTGAAGCCGGGGCCTTCTATTTTCTTCAACCAGGCGTTATCCAGATGCCAGCTCAAGACGTCTTTGTGCTCTTCATTCAAGAGCGTGATCGTCACGTTGCGGCGGTCGCTGATCCCGTCGTGGATGTTCTTGTACCAGGCCCACAACTCGCCGTTAGACGTGTAACCACGCTTGAGCACAACGTTGGTGAACTTGATAAGCCCCGTCAGCTTTCTCACGCTCGGGTTTCTATCCGTGCCCTCGCGATAATCGACCGAGTCGCTTTCGGCGGTCAGCCCGCTGCATTCGCTGAAGCTGCCGCTGTCGACGCCGTCGATCTGAAGCCGGAAGTTAAACGAGCGATACGGATCTTTTCGTTCTCCCGTCGCCATGAGTTGACTCTCCTTTCACGTATGCCTCGTGGTCTCCGCCGACGGCTTATGCCGCCACGCCGAACGCGACGATGCCTCCGAGTTTCTCATCGAAGCCCGAACTCCGCATTGCGCGCTTGATTCAGTCCGCCCTCGCCGTCCACAAGCCGATGCGGATGATCACGAACTCGGCGGGCTTCACCGGCGCCACTCCGACGAGACAGATCAAACGGCCGTTGTCGATATCGGTTTGGGTCATCGTGGTGCGGTCGCATTTGACAAAGTAGGCTTCTTCGGGCTTGGTGCCTTCGAGGGCACCGTTGCGCCAGACCGTCGTAAGGAAGTTGGATATCGACCTTCGTACACGCGCCCAGAGCGGCTCGGCGTTGGGTTCGAAGACGACGTACTGAAGGCCGCGCTCAATCGAGGCTTCGATGAATATAAGCAGCCGGCGCACGTTGACGTATTTCCAGTCCGAATCGCTGGTAATACAGCGGCCTCCGTAGACGCGAATCCCTCGGTTGTTGTTTCGAAAATCGCGAATGACGTTGATGTTGATCGGATTCAGAATGTCCTGCTGCTCTTTGTTCAGAATGCGCTGCAATCCGGTGATCCCGCGGACGATCTCGTTTGCCGGGGCTTTGTGAACGCCTCGCTCGATGTCCGTCCTGGCATAGATGCCGAGCACATGGCCGCTGGAAGGGATCGAATATTCATGGATCTGCGCAGGGTTGACCGGGTACGGCTCGGGGATGAGCAGCCACGGATGATAGAGTGCGGCATACTTGGTATCGAACTGCTGGCGCAGGTTCTGAACATCGGCGAGCGAATCCTTTGGCGGGCGCGGGCCGTCAAGCACGGCGAATCTATATCGCATCAACTCGCAATGATTGATCAGCGCGTTCTGCATCGCGACGCTCGTCCGTCCGGGCGATGCGACGATGCTGATATCCTCGACATTGCGCAGGCTGTGCAAGCCCGTCCGTTTTTCAGGTTCCGGGTCGTCCGCGCCGATGTAGGTCGTATCGAACACCTGCGACATCGCGTCGTCGCCGCCGTCCAGAGGGAGGAGCACCAGACGTTTGCTGCCGTCGGGCTGTAGCTCATACAGGGGTTCGGGGCCTGGCCGCCATGCTTCGGTCGGCAGCGGCGCGAGACTGTCTTTGATCCGAATGTAGCCGGACTCGCCCTCCGACCTGCGGTCATAGCGGCGAAGCGGCAAGCCCGTATCATCGGCTGTCACTCCGACGATCTGATGCTGCCAAGTCGTGCCGATGATCTTCTCGAAGTAGCGGCTGTGCCGATGGTCGAGGGAGAGATACTGAAAGCTCTCGCGGTCAATCGGCGTTTCGTTTCGGGTTGGATTCGCTGGATCGGGCTGCCTGAGCAGCGCGACTTGAAACTTGTACTCCTGTGAGCGGACCGGATCGTTGATGGCGGCGCTCGCCGGCAGCGGAGTCGTCGCTTCGAGCGTAATCAAGAAGTCATTCTGCCGGTCAATCGACTTTACCTTCATTTCCGTGACGGTGCTGGTGGCGTCGGTGATTCTCAGTTCCGTGCCGCTCTCGACGCCGTTGCTGGCGGTGAGGCGAAAAGCGGTGGCACTGACGATCTGGCGGACCGTCGTCGACAGCAGCGGGGGTTCATGTGACTCGGCTCCGACGCGCAAGCGGTTGCCCCACTGACCGGCATCCAGGGCCTCAATCGTGAGCATCGGCGGGCGCGCGACTACGGGAGATGCCGGGGAATGCGGCCTGGTTAGCGGTTTGGTTAGGGTGATGGGACCCGCCGTAAGCGGGGCGGGAGGCGCTGACAGCTTATGAAACAGCACCGCGCCCTGGGGCGTGGTCACCCGAATGGCGTCTCCGTTGTTGAAGCCGTTGATAGCGCTAACCATGATTTTGTCGCTGTCGGTCACTGCGTCCAAAGCGACGATGGTGTCCTGCTGTGGCGCGGACACGGTTTGCTTCACTACGACGTTAGCGGCGGCAGGATGAGCGAGCCGCAATCCTGCCGACAGGATCACCTTGCCTGCGTCAGGCGCTGGCAGCGGATTTGGAAGATCGGCGACCGTGACGTACTCGGCGGCGGCAGCGAGCCCGACTTGAATCACGTCGCCTTTTCCCAGCCCTGTGCGGCTAGAAACTGAAATGACATTGCTGCCTGCGGCGGCGTTGGCAGTAAGGTCGATGGCCGGGCTTGGCGCCAAGGTCACCTGTTGCACGATGGAGTCAGCGGCATAGTCGCTGTAGGTCTTGACGTTCAGAGTTAGCTGGCCAAGCTGGCTGACCCGCCGTAGCTCTAGCCGATCCGGCACCGCGTCGGTTATCCGCAAGAGGCTGCCGGCGGTGGTGAATCCCGTCCGATTAGCCATCAGGATGACGGCATCTCCCGCCGCCGCGTCAGCCGACAACTTGTCACTTTTTGTCGGCGCTCCCAACGTCACCTGTTGCACAGGGTCCGAGACCGGATGCGGCAACTCGATCTTGGTCTTGAAGGTGACGACCTTTGTTGGGACGTCGACCGTCGCGATCACGAGGTATTCATCGCTGTTGGAGGCAATCGCCCCGAGTTGAAGCACCGCGCCGGCCACCAGGCCGGCCACAGCCGTGAGGGTGATTTGCGTATCGCCGGCCTTCGCATCCGCCGCCAGAGTGAACGGCCCTACGACGACGGGCGCCGGCAGCAGATCGACCGGCGTGTTGGCCGGGTGCGACAGCTTAAGCGGCAGCCTCAGCGCGACGTCGTTAGCGGTGGCGGGAAGCAATAGTACCCTGGCGTACTCCGCGCCCGCTCCTGCTCCGATGCGGATCGAATCGTTTACGGCGAAGCCCGAGACATCAGCCGCGTAGATGCCGGTGTCTGCCACCGAGGCTCCCGTCAATAGCTGCGTCGCGGCGCTCGATTTGACGCCGTCGCCATGCAGCAGGGTCTTCGCGTGCTCCGCCTTGGTCACGTCCAGGACTCTGACGACGAACAGCCGCTTGCCGCCATTAGTGAAAAAGCCCTCGACGCCATGCGGCAAGAAGCAGTGCAGATCACTGCCGTTGGTATAGTCCAGCGGCGTCAGGCGCTCACCAAACCAGCGAACGTATTCACCGTAGCTTGTGACCAGGATCGGAACATTGACAGGACCGCGCTCGGTGACGCCAACCGCTCCGGCTGTACTCGTGCTGACCCCTTCGATCGGTTTGTTGCCGGTATCGATCTCTTCGACATAGACTCCAGGCGCTAAGTATTCAGGCATCGCAGTCCTCCATATCGTGCGTCGGCGCCCATCTAGCGCCATCCGGCACGTCAGACACTGAGCAGGAGATCAAGGGTGTTCTCCCACTTAGAATAATCCGGGCGAAATTCTGTTTTGGCTGCGAACGTCTGCGGGCCGACTGTCTTCTTGCCCTCGATGACAAGTTGAGCGACCCGGCTCAATGGCGGCAGACGGTAGTAGCCATCCGAATCGCTGGCCACTGAAAAGGTGCTGACCCCGTGGTACTCGTTTGCGCTTCCGCCGCTCACTTCGACTTCAGCCGTAAGGCCGCCCGTGCTGCTCAAAAAGACGCAAGTATCGCCCGCCAGCGCTTCGACGGAGATTTGCTTGGCAGGGGCAGGAGCCGAGGGATTGGCGCGCAGCACCACGGCGTTTCTCCGATGCTCATAAGCCAGCGGCTGCGCGAGCGACGCCGTGCATGGCTGGTCGGCAGTTCCGGCGCCGGTGATCGATTTAATCACCATAAACTCGATCAAATCCGGCTCGCTTGCGTCGATCAGTAAGATCGTCCCAACGGCCAGGCCCACCTGATCCGACAGGCGCATCTCCGTCGCACCTTGAAGCACGTCCGCGAGCAAGAACTTGCTTCCAGCCAATGCGGTTAGATTACGCCGGCCCAGATGGCCGACGACGGCCTTTCTGTCGGCATAAAGCGGCGGCCGCAACGAAACCACGTTAGGCGCGCTCGGCGGCACCGAGGCGTTCGCCGCAGGCGGGGTTCGCCATATGCCGGTTACGCGAACCGTTGCACCTGGCACCGGAATCGTCGTTGTACTGTTGGCCCGGATCGTTCTTCCTCTGATGATCGTCGGCTTCCGGTGAAGGAAGACGTCGATGAGCGGCGGCGGCGAGAAGGTGTTTGGAAAACTCAGATCCTGCGGCACCGCTACGTCGATCTCCTGGGTTAGGTAGCCCTCCGAAACGACAGACAAGTGAACGGTGTAGGGTTGCGCATTGAGCGCGGGAAAAACGGCTCGCGGCGTCCCGATGATGCCACCGATGCTGTCCGCTCCCATTCGCGCGCCTACATTTTTCAGAGGCGTCCTGATGAGGCTTGGCCCTGCGGGCGCCTGGCCGGTCAACTCATCGATCAATCTCACCTTCGCCAGTGCCCAGACCCGGTCGGCTTGCTGCGGCGCGCGGTCGGGCGAGAAAAGGTAAGAGCGCTCGCTGGTCTGTACCGTTCTACGCGGCATTCTGAATCTCCGAGTCTCAAATCGATTCCGAAGCGACGATGACGCCGTATTCCGGCATCACGACGTCGACGGGCGTAAGCACATCCGGCTCTTGTTCGGCGGATATATTGACGACACTGACCTCATAAGAGACCGACAACTGATACGAGCCGACGAGCGCTTCCCAGACTCGCGTGATTTCTTCGAGGTTCATCGGCTCGAGCCTGAGCGTCAATTCAGCTTCGGTGCCGACGAAGTCGCCTTGAAGATCGGAGCCTCGCAGCACCGAGTGGCTATGAAACAACTGCAACACCTTGCCCAGGATGACTTGCTCTGTTTCGGGGTCGCCGGTTTTTTTGTTCGTGACCGGCGTCATGAGGTAATGAAGCCGGAGCGGCAAGGGCGCCTGCCGAAACTTGCTCGGACTAATGCGCTCAGGCCGGTCATTGAGCCGCTGATCATCGCGAACCACTCGGTACAACCAGACCGAAAGACCTTCCGCCGGTTTTTCAGCCATCTCTTCCGGCGTGTTCAGAGACACAATCATACTGCCGACGCCGAAGAACGTTTTTAGCAGCGGGTCCGCTTTAAAACGGGCTTCAAGGAACTTCGCTAGAGTCTGGCTGGTCGCCTGCAAGGCCGTGTACATGTCAATACCAGGTGAACGGACGGCGTTTCGGCTTATCGCTTGTAGCGCTCCATCTCGGAGCGCGCCGCTGATTTAAGCCGCCGCCGTAACCGGGTTACTCCTCACGATCATGACGCGGTTCCCTCAAGCGAAGGAGCCAATGTTTCAGTTGCGCAATGAGCCCGAATCGCACACCCATCGCTTCAAGATAGGTGGCAATGAACGATGCGACTGCATCGAGACTCTCGACATAGCGGCGCTCGCCGCTGCTCACGTGGGTCACGCGGCCTCGCCATTTTGCTTCACTGGATTGCTCGACAGTCTCTTCAAGCCAAATTTTGACGATGAAGGAATGCGTACTAGTTTCGACCCACTTCATGGCGATATTCCCATCCTCGGTCGATCCGGCGGAGGGGCTATTTCGCCCGTGCCTGGCCGGCACGCAGCGCCGTACGGCTTCAACCCGGACGCTGTTTGACTGACCGGCTATGCACGGCCTTGGATATGCCGCCCCACCACTCAGATGCAACACCGCGAGGATAATCAAACGCCGACCTCCGAAGCGTCTGTGAGGCGTCTTTCGAAGCGTCTGATTTGCGATGTCGGGAGAAAAAAGTTGAAGGGGAGCAACGACGGTAGAGCGCCAGGCAGCGCACGACCGACCGCTGCAAATACAACCCATAAAGACAAAAAGGCCGCCGGAAGCATGTCCGGCGGCCTTTTTGATAACTGGCTCCTGAGGTAGGACTCGAACCTACAACCCTCCGGTTACGCATGATCCTACGCTTTCGCATAGGGGCGGACTATCTCATCAACTTCCGCGTGAAGTTGCCGGGCGCTAGTGGAGTGTTATTGGTGAGGTTCCTCAACTCCTAGTCTCTGCACGTTCCTGCTTACACTATGACCTTTCAGCAGGCTTCGCTCAGGGTTGCCGTGCCGGCTCAGGCCGGTTTAGGTTTCCCATGAATTCACCCAGTTTTTCAACCACAGTCACCTGTGGAAGCTGCAATACTCCAGCATGAACTTCTCTATGACAATTGGCGCACAACAGAATGCACTTGTCAGCTTCTTCTTTCACCTTTTCCCAACTCCTTGTATATCCCTTCTTGGAAATACCGAAGTCCTTCTTGGTAGGGTCAAGATGATGAAACTCTAAAGCTTCCATACAACGACCGTAGCCGCAGATTTGACAGCAGCCACCTTTATATTGAATCGCTGTAAAGCGTACCCGCTCGCGTCTGCGCTTAACAGCTTCGATCAGGTACTTCCTACGTTCTTTGTATGTACGCTTCTCTGGCATAGTCAAGCCCAAGCCTGTTTACAGCCGGATGCTCTGCCATTGAGCTACTCAGGAATATATATCTTTTCAAATAGCCATTGCAGCGGAAATGAAAAACTAGCAGACGGCGCGCGGCGGTGTCAACCGCGGGCGCTTGGGGTGATTGCTTTTGCGCCGGCGGGGCGTGTATGGTTAAGCGCGGCAGCGAAACTAATTCTCCGCAATTGGCGTAATCCAGGCGCAGCTCAATGTCATGAAAATTGCTAACCCGAGGAAGGAGACCCCATGATGCGCAGACATCTCATCCTGCTTTTTGCATTCACCCTGTTGCTTGGCGTCGCCGCCGCGGCGCAGACCGCCGACGACATCATCAAGAAGAACATCGAGGCGCGCGGCGGCCTGCAAAAGATCAAAGCCATCAAGAGCCTCAAGCTGACCGGCAAGCTCAGCATCGCCGGCCCAGGCATCGAGCTGCCGCTAACCATCCAGCAAAAACGGCCTAATGCCTTTCGCATGGACGCGACCTTTCAGGGCCAGTCGGTCACCCAGGCGTATGACGGCGACAGCGGCTGGCAGATCAACCCCTTCCAGGGCGTTAGCGACCCCGACAAGATGGCCGGCGACGACCTGAAAGAGGCGCAGGAACAGGCCGACATTGACGGTGCGCTCATCGATTACAAAGAGAAAGGCCACACCGTCGAGCTGCTCGGTAAAGAGGACGTCGAAGGTACCCCGGCTTATAAGCTCAAGCTGACGCTCAAGACCGGCGACGTGCGCTACATCTATATTGACGCAGCGAAATCGCTTGAGCTGAAGATCACCGCCAAGCGCCGGTCGCCGGGCGGCGAGCAAGAGGTTGACATCTACCCCGGCAACTACAAGGTGGTGGGCGGCGTGTTGTTCCCCTTCTCCATCGAGCAGAAGATCGGCGGCCAGACGCAAGTACAAATCGCCATCGATAAGATAGACATCGATCCGCCGATTGACGACGCCGTCTTCAAGATGCCCAGCAAGGCGGTCGAGAAACCGAAGACCGACGAGAAGCCCAAAGATAAACCTCCGGCCCGCTTCTAAGCGCCGGCGTCTGACGACAGCGTGTAATTGGCTATGAACCGGGTAGCGCGCAGACCGTTCAATCGTTGACCGCTGCGCGCTACCCAGTGCCCACGGGTTGGCCCGCATCACCCAAAGGAAAGGAATACCCTTATGCGCGCACTTGCTCGGCAATTGCGGCTGGTCTTGCCGCTCCTACTCTCGCTGCTCTCCGTCACCCTGGCGCAGGACGGTCATGTGAAAATTGACACCGCGACCTTTGGCGCCATCGAAGCCCGCCACATCGGCCCGGCCACGACCAGCGGGCGCATTGCCGCCATAGACGCGGTCCAGAGCGAGCCGCGCATTCTCTGGGTCGGCGCGGCGGGCGGCGGCGTCTGGAAGTCCATCAACGGCGGCACCTCGTTCAAGCCGGTCTTTGACAAATACACCCAATCGATCGGCGCGATCACCATCGATCAGGCGCACACGGACACTGTCTGGGTCGGCACCGGCGAGACCTGGACGCGCAACAGCACGTCGGTCGGCACAGGGCTTTACAAGACGACCGACGGGGGCGATACCTGGAAGCGCGTCGGGCTGGAGAACTCCGAGCGCATTGCGCGCATCGTCATTGACCCGAAGAACTCTGACACCGTCTACGTCGCCGCCACCGGTCACCTCTGGGACAGCAATGATGAGCGCGGCGTCTTCAAGACGACCGACGGCGGCAAGTCGTGGAAGAAAGTTTTATTCGTAGACGGCGACACAGGCTGCGCCGACATCGCCATCGATCCGCAGGAGCCCAACATCGTCTACGCCTCGATGTGGCAGTTCCGCCGCAAGCCTTACTTCTTCACCTCGGGCGGCCCCGGCAGCGGCCTCTATAAATCGACCGACGCGGGCAAGACCTGGAAGAAGCTCAGCAAGGATCTGCCCGAAGGCGACCTCGGGCGCATCGCCATTGCCGTCGCGCCGTCGCGCCCGAACACGCTATATGCGATGGTCGAAGCGAAGAAGAGCGGCTTTTATCGTTCGGATGATCTCGGCGAAACCTGGACGAAGGTGACCGGCTCGGCCTCGGTCACGGGCCGTCCGTTTTATTTCGCCACGATGGTCGTTGATCCGAAGGATTACAAGACGATCTACAAGCCCGACTTCGCCTTTGCGGTCAGCACCGACGGCGGCCAGTCGTTCGCGCAGCGCGGCGGGCGGGCGCACGGCGACTTTCATGCCGTGTGGGTCAACCCGCTCGACCCGTATCAAGTCATCGTCGGCACAGACGGCGGCGTCTACGTCTCGCAGGACAAGGCGCGCAACTTCCGCTTCCTCGGCAACCTCCCCGTAGGGCAGTTCTATCATGTCGGCTTCGACATGGAGCGGCCTTATAACGTCTATGGCGGCTTGCAGGATAACGGCTCGTGGATGGGGCCGTCATCGAGCGCCGGCGGCATACAGAATAAGAACTGGCGCAACGTCGGCTTCGGCGACGGCTTTCACGCCTACCCCGACCCTGTAGACAGCCAGATCGTCTACAGTGAGTTTCAAGGCGGCCAGTTGCTGCGCGTTCACCTGAAGACCGGCGAGGTGAAATCGATCAAACCGTACGCCAAAGAGGGCGAGCCGAAATACCGCTTCAACTGGAACACACCGCTTGCCTTGAGCCCAACCAATCCGAAGGCCATGTATGTCGGCGCGCAGTTCCTCTTCCGCACCCTGAATCGCGGCGAGTCGTGGGAACGCATCTCGCCCGACCTGACAACGAACGACCCCCAGAAACAGAAGCAGGACGAATCGGGCGGGCTGTCGCTCGACAACTCGTCGGCGGAAAATCACTGCACGATCTTCACCATCGCCGAATCGCCGCTCGACCAGAAGATCATCTGGGCCGGCACAGACGATGGCAACCTGCAACTGACGACCGACGCCGGCAAGTCGTGGACGAACGTCGTCTCGAACATTCAAGGTCTGCCGAAAGCGACATGGTGCTCGGGCGTCGAGGCGAGCCGCTTTGATAAGGCGACGGCTTACGCCACTTTCGATGGCCATCAGACCGGCGACATGAACGTTTATGTATTCAAGACCACAGACTTTGGCAAGACATGGCGGGCGCTTGCGACCGACGCGCTGAGCGGCTACGCGCACGTCGTCCGCGAAGATCGCGTCAACCGCGACCTGCTCTTTTTGGGCACCGAGTTCGGCCTGTTCGTTTCCATAGACGGCGGCGGGCAGTGGGCGCAGTTTACAGGCAACCTGCCGCCGGTTGCCGTGCGCGACATCCAGGTTCACCCGCGTGATCACGATTTGATTCTGGCGACGCACGGGCGCGGCATCTTGATTATTGACGACATCACGCCGCTGCGTCAGATCACGCCACAGATGATGGATGCGGAGGCGACCATCTTAGAGTCGCGCCCGTCGGTGATTCCGCTGCCTTCGGGCGTGCAGGAGTTTCCCGGCGACGCCGAGTTCGTCGGCCAGAATCCAAGCGAGAATGCGACGATCACTTATTACTTGAAAGAGCGCCACGTCATCGGGGATATGAAACTCGAAGTCTATGACGCAGAGGGCAAGCTGATGACCACCTTGCCGGCGGGCAAGCGGCGCGGCATCAACCGCGTCACCTGGGCGATGCGCCAGAAGCCGCCGAAGGTGCCGCCGTCACCGAACCTCGTGGGGCCGGCGCTCACCGGGCCGATGGTTCCCGAAGGCACCTACACGGTCAAGCTCGTCAAAGACAAAGACACCTTCACGGGACAGATCAAAGTTATCGCTGATCCGCGCTCGCCACACTCGGCGGCAGACCGCGCCTTGCAGCAGCAGACCTTGTGGAAGCTCTACCAGATGCAAGAGCGGCTGGCGTTTGTTGATGCGGTGATCACAGACCTGCGCGACAAAGCCAAAGAGCGCGCCGGCAAGCTCGACGAGAAAGACCCGGCGACCAAAGACGTGCAGGCGTTTGCCGACCGGCTCGACGCGCTGCACAAGACGCTCGTAGCGACGAAAGAAGGGCAGATAACCGGCGAAGAGCAACTGCGCGAGCGCATCGTTGATGTCTACGGCTGGGTGAGCCAGTACGGTGGTCGTCCGAGTGAATCTCAATTGGCGCGCACCCCTGTGCTTGAGCGCCAGATTGACGCCAAGAACGCCGAGTTCGAAGCCTTCGTCGGCCATCAGCTCGCCGCGATCAACGCCCAGCTTGCCGCCAAGAAGCTCGACGCGATCAAGCCGATGACCAAAGAAGAGTACGACAAGAAGCAGGAGAAATAATCGTTTCACCTAACCGCCGGCAAAGGCCGCCGAAGAACGCAGAAGACCTGTGAATCGTCTCCTGCATCCTTCGGCGGCCTCTG
>JBJMGU010000237.1:0-3623 GCA_045807765.1 Blastocatellia bacterium | reverse complement strand
GATTACCTGCTCACGCACCGTGTCGACCAGAACATCCGCGTCGTCAATTGCAGCTTCGGCATCAGCGGCGTCTTTGACGCGAATGACCCGGTCAACATCGCCACCCAGACTCTGCACGACAACGGCATCAACGTTGTCTTCTCGGCAGGCAATCGCGGCGACCAGTCCAACTCGCTGAACCCCTACTCGGTCGCGCCCTGGGTGGTTGGCGTCGGCGCAGCCACCAAGAGCGGCACGCTATCGAGCTTCTCATCGCGCGGCGCGGCTGGCTACGGTGAGTTCTACCCAACGCTCGTCGCGCCGGGCCAGGCGGTCATCGGCGCGCGGGCCACCGGCATCAATGTCGTCGGCACATCAGGGCTCAGCGCCGGACTGGCTTCGACCGATAACGATTTGCAAACCATCTCGCCTTCTTACCTGCCGCGCTATACCTCAAGCTCGGGCACGAGCTTCTCCGCGCCGCACGTCGCCGCGACCATCGCGCTGATGCTTCAGGCGAATCCCTCGCTTGAGCCCGATCAAGTCAAGAGCATCCTGCAAGACACGGCAACGCCGATGCTCGGTTATTCGCGGTATGAGGTCGGCGCGGGCTATTTGAACACCTATGCGGCGGTACGCAAAGCGGTTTTGAATACCGAGTTCGGCGACTTCCGTAAGCAACTGCGCAGCACAAGCTTCTCGTTGTCGCGCAGCTTGCTTGGCGGCTTCACTGGCGTTGTCGCGCCGGGGACAACCTGGTCTGCCACCTTTGAAGTGCCGGCAGACGCCGTCTTCGCCACCACAGGCATCACCTGGCAGAATCAGAACCTGCCGGGCAATACCTTAAAGATGGCGCTGAGCCACGATCTCACGACCGTCCAGGCAGCGCCCGCGGCTCAGTTCCTCGGCCCGACTTCGCAAAAAGTCGGCATGACGCTCAATGACCCGGCAGTTGGCACCTGGACGATCAAGGTCACAAACACCAGCGATGCCGTCACTGGCACGGCGCAACGTTTCACCGGCGCCGTCGAAGTCATTCGCATGAACTCAAACGTGGTCGGTCTGGATCAGTCTTCACCCATCGAGCGACAGGCAGCTTTGCGTGCGTTGCGTTGCGGGTTGATGACGGTGACGGACAACGATTTCGCACCGAACACCACGGCCACGCGGTTGCAAGCGGCGCGCGCCCTGATGCTCGGCGCCGGCCTGCGTGTTCCCCAATTTCTACCCTACTCGCCCACCTATTCGGACGTCAGTGGCAGTGATGCCATCTTCATCGAGAGTGTCGCGCACGCGCCGAACGGCGACCTGTTTAACACCAGCGGCGCGCAGTTCAATCCCAATGGTCAGGCCGACCGTCAAACGGTCGCTATCGCCCTGGTTAAAGCCCTCGGCCTGGAGGGCGCCGCTCAGTCGTCGGGCTCGATCAACCCGGGCCTTACCGACTGGCAACAGATTCCGGGCGCGGCGCGCGGTTATATCAGTGTGGCGGTCAGTCGCGGGTTAATGAGTGCAAATACGTTGGGCCAATTTCGCTCGGCGGACGGCATCACGCGCATCGAGCTTGCAAAGGCGGCGAGTGGCTTATTATTGGCAACGCGTTAAAGGGAATCTAAGACTTCAAGAATTTTTCAACCACTTCATAGCATAACTAACGTGACACTTAGGGAGATAGTTTGACTGTGGCTCGTCCTTCGGGCAGCCACTCAAAAGCGCGGTATTTTCTGGGGAGGGATGCCGCGCTTTTTTATTTTTTGTTGCATCTGAATCCTGCAACCTGAACCGCACCTGCCAACCTCTGCAAGCCAATTCGTTTTATCCTTAAGCTCAGTCAGGCTACTCACCAACCTCGAAACAGATCTTCGGAGATCAATCCTCGTGGCTGAAGATCACACGGCCTTGCGTCGAGTCCGCATTTGATGTTGTCATGTAGCCGTCTTTGCCGCAGCGGTATTGGACACACCTAACCCTGACACGCCTGCGAATGTTATTGGGCAAAGTGAGCCGTCAGGTAGACTGACGGCTCACTCTCAGATAATTATCTGAATGAGAGAACCAATTCCGTTACGGGTCGTCGGAGCGCGAATCGGCGCGCAGGTTAAAAGGTGCGCGGGGATGAGCGACGGCGGCGCAGATAGCCGCCGGGTCGGGGTAAGCGGTTCGCTGAAAATCAGCGTGCGCGGACGTTCCTCCAAATCATCCGCCGCGTCGGTTGGCATCGCGACAACAACAGAAACTTTTGAGCTTCGCCGCTCGGCGATCTCGGCGGCAGTTTGCCGATATTCATGGATGCGTTGCGCGAGCGGCGAATTCAGCGCCGGGCGGATGGCGGCTTCCGCCTCTTCGACTCTTCCGCACTCTGAGTATTCGACGGCAAGACTGTTAAGGTGGTCGAAGTAGAGGCGCGGATTGATGCGCCTGAAATCGCGGGCAACCGGGTACAGGGCTTCCAGCTGCTCGACGGCGCGCTGATGTTTGCCATCCAGGGCGCTAATTAAGGCGACAGCGCGGCTGGTTTCAATTCGGGTGTAATAATCGGCTTGATCGATGCGCAGCGCGTTTGCGTAGTGCTGAACCTCCTTACTAACGTTGCCTTTATAACCTTCTACAGCGCCGAGCGAGAGCATGGCTCTTGCTCGGTATTGTGCCGTGGCAAACTCGGACGCCGTGTTGAGCAAGCGCTGCGCCTCGTTTAAGTCGCCACCGCCTGATTTAAGCGCCGCAAGGCCACGATAATAAGCCCCGATGAACTGGTACCGCCTCGTTGATTCCAGTAACTGGCCTAATGCCTGAAGATCTTCGTGACGTTTTTGGGAATAGGCGACCTCGGCCATTGCGATCATCCGCCTGGCCAACCACTCATCCTCAAAGGAGATCGAAATGTTGAAAAGAGCAAAAACCTGTCTGGCAATGTCGGTGATGATTCTCTGTCTTTCAAGCGTCTCCCTCGCGGGCCATACCAAACCGGGCGGCGAGGAATGTACTTGCGGTTGTATTGGCTGTTTCTGCGACCCCGGCGAAGCACCTCTCTGCGATGGCGCCAACCAGATGGGCAATGATGACATGAGCGGCATAAACGGCAACAAGCTGCCGGTATCGCCTGACTCATCTGGCGACGGCGGCGCGGTGTTGTTCGGCTCGCTTGTCTTCATGGCATTGGCTCGCATACTGTGGCGCTGAGGCGCGGCTTGATGACCTGTACACGCGTGGGGTGCTGAGCGCGTGTTATCCCATTAATGAAGAGATGACGGCGGTAGTTTTAGCTACCTCGTCCCTCTTTGTCAACGGTCGCGGGGAATTCGAGTGCGAAACGGGCTGCGCGCTGGTGCTGCGAATCATATCGAGCTGGCGTAAATTTGAAGCTTGCTTTTACTTATGCCAGCTATGGCACCAGCGTGACGGCTCAATTTGATGTTGCGTGGCGGAATAGTTTTAGCGACAGCGGCAGTCTATGTCAATAGTCAAAACGGCTGAGTCATGCCCAGCGAAAATAAAAGCCAGTAGCAGAACCATCGAGCAGCAGGTTCAGATATTTGGCTGATTCCCTCAGCAATTTCAATGCGACCTGCACCCACGACAGTACCGTCTGCTTCTTTTTTCGGGCGCAGAATTTATCTTCGTAGCCGAGCTTATTTGCACGTATC
>JBJMGU010000236.1:0-11400 GCA_045807765.1 Blastocatellia bacterium | reverse complement strand
GTCACGGCGAAGATGGGATTTAATGAAGACGATGCCAGCTGGGTTGAGCTGGCTGTCCACGAAGCCGTCATCAACGCGATTATGCACGGCAATAGGAGCGCCGAAGACAAGAAAGTTGATGTCCGGTTTGAAACCGAGCAGGATGCCCTGGTCGTCATCGTCCGCGATTATGGCGCGGGCTTCGATCCGGCAAAGCTGCCCGATCCGACGAGCGCCGACAATCTGCTCAATCCTAGCGGACGCGGCATATTTTATATGCGCACCTTTATGGACGAGGTCGAATATTCCGTCCACCCCGAAGGCGGCAGCGTCGTCCGCATGAAAAAGTACAAACCGAATTAGTAATAATTCTCAGGACGAAAAAGGAGACAAGCGATGGCTCAGTTGACGATTAACCAGCGCCAGGCGGGCGAAGTGACGATTCTCGACCTTTCCGGCAAGATCACCATTGGCGAAGGCAGTGTGCAGTTGCGCGAAGCGGTGAAGGATCTGCTCGCCAGTGGCAAGAAGAATATCCTGCTTAATCTTGGCAACGTGTCCTACGTTGACAGTTCCGGCATCGGCGAACTGGTCAGCTCTTATACGACGACCTCGAACCAGGGCGGTCATTTAAAACTCTTGAGCCTGGGCAAGAAGATCAAAGACCTGCTCATGATCACCAAGTTGTTGACGGTCTTCCAGACCTACGATGACGAACAGCAAGCCATCGCCAGCTTCTAAGGCGGTCGGCTCAACCGAATGACTCGCTTCCGCCAGGGCGAGAATCAATTGTTGTTTCAGGGCGCACGCCTCTACTCGACGTAGGAGCCTGCGCCCTTTCGCTCATACGGAAGGCTGCATGATCACGAAACGTATTCTGCTCGCCCTTGCCGCTCTGCTCGCGGCCCTGATGCCGCTCGCCGCGGCGCAAACGCCTGCCCCTCCGCGCCCACAGGGAAAGCTCGTCGCCGTCGTCGTTGGCATTTCAAAATATGCGAAGCTCGGCGGCGGCCAGCAGCTTCAATTTGCTGACCGCGACGCCATGCTCATGTCCGAAACGTTGAAGAAGGCCGGCGTCGCTTCGGAGAACCTGAAATTATTGGTCGCGCAGGAGGCGACGGTCGCGGCGATCAAATCGGCTATCGGTAATTGGCTGGCACGCGCGGCAGGCGCAGACGACACGGCGGTCATTTTCTTTTCAGGGCATGGTTTTTTCGAGCAGGAATACGGCGAAGCCTATCTGCTCGGAGCCGACTCGGACGCCAAAGAGCCGTTTGCGACGGGAATCTTGCTCACGGAAATCAAGCAGGCGCTCGCCGTGCGAGTCCACGCTCGTCGCGTGTTGCTGATAACCGATGCGATGCGGCGCGATTTCTTTGACCCGGAAACCAACGGCGCGGCGACCACAGGGTTTCTGAAGGCGCTCGACCAGTTGGCGACAGAGCGGGCTGGCCTTTCGGTCATTGTGGCGAGCGGCCCGAATGAATATTCGCGCGAGGGTCAGCGGTGGAATGGGCAAGGAGTTTTCGCCAAGCACCTCGCCGCTGCGATTGCGACAGGTCAAACCATCGACCACAACAATGACGGCTTGTTGACGGCGGACGAGTTGATCGGCGTTCTTGCGCCGCTGGTCGCCGAAGACACGGCCAACAAGCAACACATCTGGCATAGCAACACATCATTAAATCAATTCGCGCTCGTCAGCCTGCCGCGCAGCGTCGGCACTCCCGTTGTCACCGCAAAAGAAGTACAGACGACAAAGCCAGAAGCGCCGCCAATAGCCACAACCGCTACGGCTTCGGCAGCAGAGACAAAAAATCCGCCGTCTATCGTCACCACTCAGCCAACGACCGACAAGCCGGCGCCCGCCGTGTTGAGAGCGACCGAAGTGGTGGCCGGACGTTCTGACGCCGCTGCGGTTCAGCCTGCGTCCAGTAAGAGCATAGCGCCCGCTACGACGGCAAAGCCCGATGCGCCTGCGGCTGGAACAAGCGCGCCGCCTTCGAAGAACAGTCTCGCGCGGGTCGAACCGGCTGACGTTCCTGCGGCGACTAGTCCAACGCCTGCTACGACCAGGCCCGCGCCGACACCAGTGTCGCCCGCACGAAAGCCCGTCGCCGCGCCGCCGGCGACTGTCGAGGTTGCGGCTGGCGAAACCGCAGGCATTCCTTCATCGGGCACAGCGACAAACCCCATAACCGCTACAAACGTACCCCCGGCGCCGCGCCCGATGGCTGCTCTGCCCAGAGTCGGTGAAGTTGCTGCCGAGCCCACACGCCGAGTCGAAACGGTCGCGCCGAATTCGCCCGTTCTAACCTCAACGATTGAGGCCGCGCCTTCACCTCTAACCTTACAGCTCCAGGCCGCCATCGCCTCGAAGAATCTGCTGGAGCCGAAGCAAGTGAGCGCCTGGGACATTTATCAGCGGCTCGCCGCCGATCCGGCAACCGCTTCGGACGCGGCACGATTGCGGCCCGCGCTCGCCGACGCGCTGGTCGCCGCAGGCCGCGAGATTATTACCGGCCATGTTTACGCTGACAGCATCGCCGACCGGGTTGACGATTTTCGTCGCGCCGGCCAGATGCTGGCGCGCGCCCGGTCGCTCAATGCGGGGAATTCCGAAATCAGCACGCTTGAAAAATTGAGCGCCACAGAAGCGCTCATCGCTTTGCAGTTTTATGACGAAGCCGAGCGGGCGCTTGCTCAGTTGCAGGCCGTCAAGCTGGCCGCCGTTGAGAATGCTCTGGGGCTGGTGTATCAAGGGAAGCTGGACAATTTTCGCGCTGAACGCGCCTTCAAACGTGCTGTCGAAATAGACCCGAACTGGGCCGCACCCCACTACAATCTGGCTTTGCTTTATCGCGGTCAGCAGAACGAGGCGGCGCTTGGCGAGTTAGAACAAGCGGCGGCGCTCGACGCCAAAAACGCGGCTATGCACATGGCGCTGGGAGACGAATACTTCGCCAGGCAACAGTGGCCGCGCGCTGCCGAGAGTTATCGCAAAGCCATCGCCGTGAAGCCCGGCGACGACAACCTTCACACCAAGCTCGGCCATGCGCTCTATAGCCAGGGCTTGCAAGCAGAAGCCGACCGTGAGTATCAGCGGGCGCGCGAGCTTCGCAGCCATCAGCAATAGCGCGGCAGATTCGCCGCTCGATCTTCACCAACTGTTATCTCGCCAACTTCAATGGTGAGACGGCCCAGCCCGTCCCTCACACCCATTTGCCAGCGGGCGCACTCCTGGTTAATCATCTTAATTGGATATGGATTCGACAGAAAAAGAGATCACGCGAAAGCTCAAGAAGCACCTGAAAGGCATCACCGCCGCGACGCTCGACGTGCTCGCCAAGCGGCTCGGTGTGCTGCCCGCCGAACGCATTCTGCTGACCACCGACATCGGCATCTCGCTTGCGACCTTAAATTTGCGCGCGGCGGTCGAGATGATGAAGGCTTCGCCTGAAGTCTCGCGGCTTATTGATGCCTCGGACATGCGTATCTGGGGCGAGATCGGCAAGCGGCTGTCGGCGACCAGCGCCGAAGCCGCCGCAACCTTCTTTCAAGTGAGCGCCGCCATTATAGACCGTATTCACGAAGACCTGCGCTCACCCGTTCTGCGGCTGGTTAATAAACAGGCGGCGCTCTCTGCGAACACCGCGATGGACAGCTTTAAAGGCGCGCCGCAGATTATCCATGCGATTAATGATGTGGAGATGGCGGCGCAGATGTTGACCATCTCGCTTGAGCTGGCCCGTCATTCGGTCAAGCACAGCCACGACCTTTTTGTCGCTGCGCCGCAAGTCCTGTCGCAGATCAAAGTCAGCGGCGATGAATCGCTGGTGCGTCGGGCGCTGACGCTGACCGCGTCATTCGCCTACAGGTCGGGCGGCACCGCGGCAGAGTTTTTCGCTGATCTGCCGGCGGTCTTTAGCGCCGCCGAGCGCCAGCCGGTTGAAAAGCTCTTTACTATCACCGAGTCGTACCTGGATCGCAGCGGCGGCGTCGCGCTGCAATACTTCAAAGCCGCCAGCCGCGTGCTGACCATCGCCGGCATCGATTCATTCGAGTGCTGGACTGATCTGGCCAAGCGCGTCGCTCTGCAAGGCAACGCCGCCAGTTATCATTTCATGAAGCAAAGCCCGCAGATTATCGCCGAGCTTGGCGCTCGCGCACGCGCCAACCGGCGTGCCGAAGTCATTGCCGGCGTCCTGCAAGTGGTCGAAGAGATCGCCGACCGCAACACCGCCGCGGCGGTCGAATGCTTCAAGGCGAGCCCGATTGCCTTGAGCGCCGCCTCGCTCGGCCAGTTCCGCGAATGGGCGCGGCGCGGCATTGAGCGCAGCACAGACAACGCGCGGCGCGTCCAGGCGTATTACGCGCTCGAATCAAAAGCTAGCCAGGAGGCGCTGTTTAAGATCGAAGGCGGCTTGACGCTCGATGCCGTATCGCACACGCTGCGCCTTTATGTTGAAGGATTGACGGGGCGCGTGCTCAACATCGCTTCGCTCTCGGCAATCCCTGACGAATCGCGGATCGGTGATGGCAAGACGATCTATCTGCCATCGGTTGTCGCCGAGTTCGACGAGGAGCGCGAGAACTTCCGCTTGTTCAAAGTCCTGGCCGCGCACGGCGCCGGGCAGATCGAATTTCAAACCTACTCGATAGACGCGCCCGACACCCTCGCGGCGATGGCTGAAACGCAATCGGCTTTCGCTGATCGCCGGCCCAAAGATCGGAAGTCAGAAGGCAAGGAGAAAAAGGACGAGAGCAAAAAGGCGAAGAAGAGTCTGAGTCATCCGCAACATGCACCCGAAGTGAATTTCCTCACCGTGCTTTCAGAGTATCCGAATGCCGAGCTGGCGTTGCGGTTGTTCACGACCATTGAGAATGGGCGAATCGATTTCCTGCTGCGCCAGACCTACCGCGGCATCCGGCGCGACCTCGATTTCGTGCGCGACCGTTTGCGCGAGCGCCGCCCGCACATCGAAGACATCCCGGCGCACTTCGTCCCCTTCGAGTTGCTCTTTCAAGCGGCGATCTGTGGCGGCGCGACCGAACAGATGCGCCGCGCTTACCCGACGGTCGTGCGCGACCTTGAAGCCATTCTCGGCTATTACATTTTTCGTGCCGATGCCACAGTCGCTGATTCGCTGATGGCAACGCGGCAGGTTTACGAGCTATTCACCGAGCAGCCGTCGCAGGGCGACACGCAAAATGATCAGCCCGACGATGGCGGCAGCGGCGAAACTCAGGGCGAGTCCGCCGTACCCGACACCGGCGAATCATCCGCCGACCAGCAACAGGTCGAAGCCCGCGAAGACCCTTTCAGTTTCTGGTCGAGCAACCAGACGCAAGAGGTGGCGCCCGATAGCGAGTTGCTGCAACACATGAGCGGCGGCGAGACCGTCGAGCAGGATTTGCAGAAAGGCGACACGGCGTTTTACTACGATGAATGGGATCGTGAGCTTGGCGATTATCGTTCGCGCTGGTGCCGGGTGATTCAACGCAGTGGCGCGCGCGGCGCTCGCAGCTTCGTCGAGCTGGTGCGCACTCGCTATGCCGGCGTCATCTCATCGATCCGCTACCAGTTTCAACTGCTGCGCCCCGAAAACTTGCGGCGCATTCGCGGCGAGGTGGACGGCGAAGATTTCGACTTGCAAGCGGTGATCGATTACGCACTGGACAAGCGCAGCACCGGCTTGATCGATGATCGGCTGTACACGCGCAAGCTGCGGCGCGAGCGCGACGTCGCCGTGTCGTTCCTGCTCGATATGTCGAGTTCGACGGCGCGCACCATCAGCCGCAATCCGAGCTATCATTACACGCGGCCCGGCCAGCGCATCATTGATATTGAGAAAGAAGGATTGGTGCTGATGAGCGAAGCGCTGGAAGCTGTAGGCGATGTCTATTCGATTCAGGGCTTCACCAGCGAAGGCCGCCGCAACGTCAAGTTTTATGTCGTCAAAGATTTCAGCGAGCGCTATTCGGCTGATGTCGAGAAGCGCATCGGCGGCATTACCTATCAAAACAACACGCGGCTGGGAGCAGCCATCCGTCACGCCGCCGCCCGGCTCTCGGCCCAGGAAGCGCGCACCAAGCTGTTAATCGTGCTGTCGGATGGCAGACCCTATGATCACGACTATGGCGACAGCCGCTATGCGCGCGAAGATACGCGCATCGCCTTGCGGCAGGCGCGCATTGATGGCGTTGTTCCCTTCTGCATCACGATAGACCGCGAGAGCGAAGACCAGTTGCGGGATATGTACGGCGAGGTGGGCTACACGATCATTGACGACGTGCTGAGCTTGCCGGAACGTTTGCCGGGGATTTATAGCCGACTAACGACATAGAAGGGACTAGGGACTAGGGGCTAGGGGCTAGAGAAAACCTCCGGTCGCTAATCCCTAATCCCTAGTCCCTAGTCCCTAGCCCCTGATCCCTTCTCGTAGCGTAGCGCTTCGATGGGATCGAGGCGCGAGGCTTTGCGCGCCGGCCAGACGCCAAAGACCAGGCCGATGCCGATTGAAACGCTCAGGCCGGTAACCACCGCCCACATCGGCACTGACGCAGGCAGCGACGGGAAGATCAGCATCAATAAGTAGCTCGCGCCGACCGCCAGCCCGACGCCGAGGACGCCGCCCAAAAACGTCAGAGTCATGGCTTCAAAGAGAAACTGGCGGACGATGTCGCGGCCACGCGCGCCGATGGCTTTACGCACGCCGATCTCCTTGGTGCGCTCGGTGACGCTCACCAGCATGATGTTCATCACGCCGATGCCGCCGACTAGCAAGCCTACCCCCGACACGGCAATGGCAATCAGGCCGATCATCGCGAAGATGCTGTCGAACTGAGTCACCAGCTTATCGACGGTTTGCAGGTCAAAGTTATTCTGCTCGCTGTATTTCACGCCGCGTTGACGGCGCAGAACCTCTTCACACTGGTCGAGCGCCTCGTGAATCTTGCCGGTCTTGGCGCGAATATTCAGCAGTATCCATTCGCTGCGCGGCGACATCTTACGTCCGGTGTGATAAGGAATGAAGACCGAATTGTCTTCGTCATTTTCGCCCATGAAGAAAGCGACCTTGCGCTTATCGAGGACGCCGACGATCTCGAACTCTTTGCCGTAGAACTGTACCTTCGAGCCAATGATCTGATTCTGCGCCGGGAACAATGCCTCTGCGACCATCGGGCCGATCACCATCACGTCGCGCTTGTGCTGGTCGTCAATCTCGTTGAAGAAGCGCCCCTCCGAGATATTGATGTTGGTGACGCCGGCATAATTCGCCGATACGGCGGTGACGTTTCCCTGCTTGTACTTGACATCTCCATTGGAGATCGTGCGCTGCTCGCCCTGAAGCCAGAGGAATAATTGATTCGACACCGCTTCGACCGCCGGGGCCTGGTTGCGTATGGCATCGGCGTCTTCATCGGTGAGCGGTTTGCGGCTGCGCTCCGAGCGGTCGCGCCCGCCCATCTGGATGCCGGACGAGAGGTGAAAGGCGTAGATGTTATTAATGCCGAAGTCCTCGACGTACTGAATCAGGTTGGAGCGCAAGCCGGTCAGCAGCGAAGCGATGGCGATCACCGTCGCTACGCCGATGACGATGCCCAGCACGGTCAGGAAGCTGCGGAACTTGTGCGCCCGCACGTTGTCGAGCGCCATGGACAGGACTTCTTTGGACATGTAGGTTTTCTTCATGGCTGCTCCTCAATTCTTCGACAGCGCGACAATCGGGTCGAGCTTCGCCGCTTTCATCGCCGGATAGATGCCAAAGACCATGCCGATGCCACCCGATGCGAGTAGCGATAAAAGGATGTACCCGAAGGTGATCGTCATCGGCACCGGCGTCGAGACTGAGACCAGCCACGCGACGAAGGCCGCAAGCAACAGTCCAAACAGCCCGCCGAAAGCGGTAAGCAATCCCGACTCGATTAAAAATTGCAAAAGGATATGACGGCGTTTCGCGCCCAGCGCCTTGCGCAAGCCGATCTCGAACGTCCGCTCGGTGACGCTCACCAGCATGATATTCATCACGACGATGCCGCCAACGATCAGCGAGATCATGGTGATCGGCGTAACCACAAGCGCGATGGTGCCGGTAAATTGATCTACGGAGTTATTGACCGACTCGACATCCACCATGCCGAAGTCGTCGAGCTGATTGCCCATCAGCTTGTGCTTGTTGCGCAGCTCGATGCGCGCTTCTTCGATGGCTTTCTGGAATTGTTCGCGGTTCGCCGATTTGCCATGCACCTGCAAGCTTTGACGGCGACCGAACATGCGCTGCCAGGTGGTCAACGGGATGTAGACGTTATTGTCCATCGAGTTGCCGAACATCGCCCCGCGCTTTTCTTCGACGCCGATGACGGTCATCGGCAGGTCTTTGATCTTTAGCGTCTTGCCAATGGGGTCCTGACCGGCAAAGAACTTCTCTTTCACATCGTCGCCGATGACACAGACCATCTCGGCGCGCTCGACCTCGTGCGTCAGGATGAAGCGCCCTTCGGCAATCGTCTTGTCTTCGATTTCGGCCATGTTGGAGGTGACACCCGAGACGATGGTTCCGAAAAGTTCCTGGCCCTCGTGTTTGAGGTCTTGCATCGTGTTGGCCTGCGCGCCGACTTCGGTGCAGGTGGCGCACTGGTGTTGTAGCCACTCCGCGTCTTCCCACTTAAGCGGCTTGTTGCGCTTATTCATGGCTTCCCACTCGTCGTCAGAGAGATGACCGACGGCGGCCATGCGGGCGATCATGAAATGGTTGACGCCGAGCACTTTCGAGATTCGCTCGGTGACATAAGAATTCAGCCCGTTAATCGAAGCGCCGACGCAGACCACCGAGGCAACGCCGATGATAATGCCGATCAGCGTCAGGAAAGCCCGCAGCTTGTGCGCGAAAATCGATTGCAGGGCAATCTTCGCCGCATCAATATAAAATGAATAAATGGTTCTCATAGTATCGAATCCCCAGTCGTGGCTGGCCTATTCCGTTTACGACTCTATAGCCGAGAATGTTTACGCTAATTTATACGCAGGAGCGACAGGCCGGGAGTGCAGAAGAAGCGTCTGCCGAGCCAGGATTTCCCGACTCGGCAGACTTGTTTCAGCGGTTCACGACGAGGGTGCTGGCGATGTGGTCAAAGGCGCTCTTGTAATTGCTGAATTCGTCCGTCGGCGCTACAAAAATCACGTAGAGCAGATCGCCATTGTCCGTGAATGTAGTCAGCAGGGTGACGGTTTCGGGACGCCCGGTGACCTCTGAGACGTTGCGCAGCGAGACCGCCAGCGCATCGCGACCGCTCACAGTCGTGCGCCAGGGCGAGCCGCTGCGACGCAATTCGCTATTGCCCTGCGATAGCGACTGGATCAGCTCATCGGTCGCCGTTTGCAGGTTGCGGCTCGAGGCGCGCGTCAGCTCGACCTGCGCCCCATGCGTGAAGGCGACGTTTCCATTCTCTGAATGGTAGCCGCCCTCGGGCGCGTAGGTCACTTCGTTATTGTCTGTGCGGATTTCGCGCCAGTTGTCGGGCACCGACAAGCGCACCAGCCCGGCGTCGTAAGTGCGGTAACGCGACGAGGGGTAGCCGACGTTGCGCGATTCCCCGGCATCCGTGTCGCCTGGATACCGACGCGCATCACGATCCGTCCGCTCATTGTCGTTGGGATAGCGGCGGGTGTCCCGGCCCGTCCGCTCGTTCTCGTCTGGGTAGCGACGCGAATCCGGGTAGCTCTGATCGTTATCTCGTGGGTAGCGCCGCGAATCATCCTGCGGGTAACGCTGCGAATCGGGATAGCGTCCACCGTTGCGCGAGGCTTCGCTCATCGAGCGGGCGCGCGGCATATCGCGCAGACGCGCTTGAATGCGGTGGAAGTCCTGCGAATCGCGCTCGCCGTTTTGAACGTTCAATAGCTCGGCTTCGTGGTTGATCGCTTCAAAGCGGTTGCCGGGGTTCGGGTGATCGCTCAGCCACTCAGGCCCGGCCTTGCCGCCCATCTGTTCGAGAATGCGAAACATATTGGCAAGCTCGTGCGGGTCGTAGCCGGCGCGCGCCATAATCTGCGCGCCGAGCATATCGGCCTGGCGCTCATAATCTCGGCTGAACCGCAGAAAAGCCGCGCCGATGCCGACCTGGCCCGCGGCGCCGACCACCTGGCCCGCGCCGCCGCCGATGACCGCGCCGAGAATCTGCGCCGCCACCGAGCCGGCCTGGTACTTCTGCGCCTTGGCCGCCTGCGCCGTGCCGTGCCGCAAGGCGACGTGGCTGATCTCGTGCGCCAGCGCGCCTGCGAGCTGGCCTTCGGTCCGCGCCGTCTCAATCAACCCGCGATTGACATAGGTAAAGCCGCCCGGAAGCGCGAAGGCATTGACATCGCGCACGTCAACGACCTTGTAGGTATAGTGGAACTCCGAGTGTTGAAACTCGCTCGGAATCGCTTCGGCCAGCCGCGCCCCGACGCGCGCGACGTATGCCTGCGAGGCGCTGTCGTTGAGCAGCGGCATCCGGCGCTCGGCCTGCTGCGCCGCCTGTCGCCCCAGCTCTACGTCTTTTGCTGGACTGTAAGGATTTTTCGGAGCGATGACGCGGGTTTGCGCCAGGATGCCCAAAGGCAAAATGAGCAACGCCACTAAAAGGCTGGCGCTGAAGCTTCGAATCCTACTCATAGCAACCTCCACGAATCACGCCTCATTGGATTTATTGTTTAAATCGAAATCTCGACTCCACCCGGGCGGTTCGACCAGAACCATTGTATAGGATTCTTGAGACGCGGTAAAAGTTGTAGTGCGACGACTGCCAACCGCCGTTTGTATCTACTGCGGCGGTTGGCAGTCGTTCGTCATCCATTAGCGATAAATATAGGATTGACTCTTCTTTTGATCCCAGGCCACAGAGTCTATATGCTCTGGGTCGGAGGCGAAAATCTCTTCGCTCAGTTTATCGGTGCTGATGCGCGGGCTGATATTGACATAGTAGACGATCTTGCCCATCGGATCGGCTTCGTCTTCGCGGTCAATGATGCGCAGCTCGGAAGTCAGTTGATAGCGGTCAAAGATTTCGCGCAACATCTCGTCAGTCTCATCCACGCGGCGGGTCATGACCGTTAGCTCAAGCGAGCGGAAGACTTGCGCCGGCTCGTAGTATTCAAGCACCCAGAGCATCACCAGCACGAATAACGCCAGGATGACGGCAAGCTCGATCTTGCCGACGCCTGTCGCCAAGCCGATGCCCAGACAGACCAGCAGGACGGTGATCTCTTTGGGGTCACGGATGTTGGTGCGAAAGCGCACCAGCGATGCTGCCGCGAAGATGCCGAAAGCGCGCGCCGCATTATCCGCAACGATCATCATCATTGCCGACGCGACGACGGCCAATAGAATCTGCGTCTGCCCAACGTAAGGATTGCGCTGCATCACCGGCAGGTCTTTG
>JBJMGU010000235.1:0-7505 GCA_045807765.1 Blastocatellia bacterium | reverse complement strand
GGTCACGCCGTCGCGGTGCCCATCGGGGCGAAAAGTTCATGGCGGCTCGCTTGACTTGGCATCCCGGCAGGAATAAGATGGGCGCGCTCTTCTCCGCTCCTAACAAGTAGTTTGATCGAGCAGGCTAACGATCAAACTACCGGCATCTGAAACGCAAACCAAGATTTGGAGGACCCTGAAAACCATGAAAAAGCAGACCAGCGCTGGAAAGCTGCTCGGTGCAGTCTTGGCCTTGATAGCAGCAACATTTCTGATTCCACCTTCTGGGCACATGACGGCCAGTGTCAGCCGACCGCAAGAGGCGGTGCAGGTCGGCGTACAGCTCTTGCCCGCCGCAACCAGGAACGGCAAGCATTCAAAGCTTGTCAATGAAGTTCAGCTCGCCATTATGAGCACGCCGGATTTTGACGCGGCTGAAGTTGACCTCGCTTCGATTGTGTTTGCAGGAGCCATGGTTTCGACGGACGCCGCCGGCAACTTCAAAGCACGCCTCACGGACGTTGACGGTGACGGCCTGGTCGATCTGGTCGTGACGCTCGCCCGCAGCGCTTTGCAAGTCGGCCCGGAGCCGACGAAGGTGACCTTCAATGCGCAAACCAAGAGCGGCAGGTCGCTGGTCGGCGGCGAATGCGCCCGGGCATCAGGCGAACCTTGCGGGGGCAGTATCATCAACCGACAGGTGGAGACTGACTCGCGCCCCTCGTTTACCCCGAAGGTCGTTAAAGGGGGACCGACTCTCGTGTCGGCAGGCGCAACCCTGGTGACCGAAAGCTGCACACCGGCCAATGGTGCGATTGATCCCAACGAAACGGTCACCGTCAGCCTCTGCGTCCAGAACACCGGCGGCGGCAGCACGACGAGTCTGGTCGGCACGCTGCAAGCGACCGGCGGCGTCACCAGCCCGAGCGGCCCGCAGAACTACGGTGTCGTAACGTCAGGCGGCCCACCGGTCTGCCGCAACTTCACCTTCACCGCCACCGGCACCTGCGGCGGCACCTTGACAGCGTCGCTTCAATTACAAGACGGCGCCACGAATTTTGGCACGATCACTTACACGTTCACGCTGGGCGTGCAGAACGTTGTCTTCACGGAGAACTTCGACGGCGTGACCGCGCCTGCCCTGCCCGCGGGCTGGACAGCGACGCAAGGCACGAATGCTACAGGCGCACCCTTGTGGGTTACCTCCACCACTACGCCTGACACCGCGCCCAACGATGCGTTCTCGACGAGTCCGAATAATATTCTCGACAACCGCCTCGACAGCCCGTCGATAGCTATCACGACGGCTGCGGCGCAGTTGATGTTCAGGAACAACTGGGACTTCAACGATTCAGGCGGCCACTTTGACGGCGGCGTGCTGGAGGTCTCGACTGACGCCGGCGCCACCTTCGCCGACATCACCAGCGCAGGCATCGGAGGCAGCTTCGTCCAGAACGGCTATAACAGCACCATCAGCGTCAACTTCAGCTCACCGATTGCCGGACGGATGGCATGGTCGGGAACCTCTGGCGGTTACGTCACGACGATTGCCAACCTCGGCGCCAACCTCGCCGGGAAAACCATTAAGCTGCGCTGGCGAGCAGCTTCCGATAGCAGCGTCGCCAGCAACGGCTGGCGGATTGATACCATCTCGATCAAGGATGGCTTCACCTGCTGCGTCAACGTGACTCCCTGCACGATCACCTGTCCGGCCAACATCACCAAGTCGAACGACCCGAACCAGTGTGGCGCAGTCACCACTTACTCCGCGCCGACGACGACGGGGACGTGCGGCACGGTGACCTGCTCGCCGGCTTCGGGCTCCTTCTTCCCGAAAGGCACCACCACCGTCACCTGCTCGACGACGGCTGGCCCGAGCTGCTCGTTTACCGTTACGGTCAACGATACCCAGCCGCCTTCGATCACCTGCCCGGCCAACGTCACCAGCGTTTCACCGGTGCCCGGCACCGGCGGTGTGGTGACCTATCCGCCGCCGACGGCTTCCGACAACTGCCCCGGCGTCGCCACCAGTTGCACGCCGCCTTCCGGCTCGACCTTCCCGCTGGGGACGACCTCCGTCACCTGCACGGCGACCGACACCTCGGGCAACACCGCCACTTGCAGCTTCACCGTCTCGGTCTTCGATGGCAGGTTGCAGGATGACTTTGAAGCCTGCAACGACACGGTGCTCTTCAACACCTTGACGGGGGATTACCGCTGGTGCTGCCACGGCACGATCTTCACCGGTCGAGCCAAGGTGACACGTGCGGGTAACACTTATACGTTGACGCATACGCCCGCCGACCGGCGCGTACAGATCAATCTTAACGCCGGGGGGTCGCCGCCCAACGGCAGTGCCTCGCTGCAAGTGCCGGCGGGCAAGACTATCTGCACGATCTTTGATCGCGACATTCGCAATGACACCTGCGTTTGCGGAGGCGCTGCGCCGCCTACGACGACCCTCCGCTAAGGCGTGGAGATAGATCAACAGGGGAAGGCTCGACTTCCCTGCAACCGGGCCGGCTGCGCGAAGCAGCCGGCCTGCTCTTTTAAATGGCCCACCCGGCTAACGGCGTTACGAGACTCTGCCAGGCGAGGCATTTGAATTCCGCTATAGACTCACCGAGACGTAACCCGGACGCTTCGGCGAATCGGTCGCTCGATAACTGGAAGCGCAAGCCATGAAGAAAGCGCGGAAACCAACTTCAGCATACCCCGACCTCAAAGGCATGCTCGACAACGCCATCCTCTGGGTGTGCGTAGGGGTCGTCGTGCTGGTTCCTCTGGCATTCGCCGTGCCGGTCTATAGAGCTTATGTGACACCGAAGCTGGCCATCCTGCTCGTCGGCAGCAGCGCTATCGCGACGCTCGCCGGGCTTGCAGCGCTTAATGCCATGCGTCGTGGCGCTGACCTGGCACGCCTGTTCAACCCGGCGCTCTTTGTCGTCGTCACTCTCTATGTCGCGAGCATCGCCATCTCGACCTTCTTCGGCATAGACCCCGTAGCGTCGCTCTTTGGGTACTTCCATAACCAGATGGGGCTGGTGCCAAAGCTCTGCTTCTTTGCCGTCTATATCGGCGTGATCATCGCGGTCGGCAATAATGAATCAAGGATGCGGAAGCTGTTGTGGGCAATGGCCCTGACCGGCTTCGTCACTTCGGTTTATGCGGTCATTCAGTTTTTCGGCTACGACCCGTACATTAAAGCGAGCCTCTACACCTATGGCCCGCAAGCGGGCCGTGTGCGCCGCGTTATTGGCATGCTTGGGCATGCCGACTATCTCGGCAATTTTCTGTTGTACACGACGCCGCTCGCCGCTGCGCTTGGTCTGTCAGCAAGCGGCCGCATCCGTCTGATTGCCTGGATTGCCGCCGGTGTGTCTCTAATGGCCATTCTGCTGAGCGGCACACGCGGCGCATGGCTCGGCATCATTGTGGCGGCGGCCTTCGTGGCACTGCTTGAGATCAGGAGCGGCAGAAGCATCAAGACCAGCACTCCGCGAGCGGTGCGAATTCGCCGGGCCGCGCTGGTGGTGGTGATTATCGCGGTTGCGGCGGGCGTCATTGCCCTAAGCCCGGCGGCTCGCAGCGTCACCCTGCGGGCGCGGGCGCTGACCGCCGAAGGATTGACGGGAGCAGGCCGCCTGCCCTTATGGCGCGACACGCTCAAGATGCTGCCGTCATCAGCGCTGGTCGGAAGAGGCCCGGACAGTTTTCGCCTTGCCTTTCTCGCTTACGAATCCCGTCAGGTCGCGCGCCTGACCGGCGGCGATAATGACAGCCCGCATAATGCCTACCTCGACGCCGCCGTCTCTTATGGGCTGCCCGGCGCGCTGCTCTACATTGCGGCCATCGCGCTGGCGCTCAGGCTCTTGTTGCGGGCGCGCCACCAGGCCGCCACGTTTGACTTGCGGATCATCTTCACAGGCTTGCTTGCCGCGCTGGTTGCCGTGGCGGTGCATAACTTTTTCATCTACGACCAGCTCCCAACCGGTCTCTACTTCTTCGCGTTCATCGCTCTGGCGCAGGTCGCTATGAACCTTGTTGAATCCGGCAACGACCGTCAGGCTGTCGAGATGCGCGCGAAGGCAAAGCCCGATAGCACAAGCCGCGCCCCGGCATGGGTACGACCTGCGACCTGGGGCGTTGGGCTTGCGGGCGGCGCGCTGGTCGCAACCGCCATCTGGTATGCGACAGGTGTATTGCGCGCTGATCTGGCGATTAAACGGGCGCTGGCCGCCGCCGAGCGCGGCGACCTCAATCAAGTGGCTGAACAGGCTGAAGTGGCGGCCCGCAGTCCCGAGCCGACGGGTGATAATCATTTAATGATGGCCGGGGCCTTCGGCATCTGTTCGAGCAATCTTGAAGCGACGGCGAATGCGGCGCGCCAATCAAGCGGCGATAAACAGAACGGCGCTCCGTCCTCACAGCGCGCCCAGGAACTCGGCCTCGCACAAGCGCAGCAGTCGCTCAAGCATAGCTTCGCGCTGGATGTCGGCTACCTATTTCAGGCGGCGCTGGCCGAGGCGGCGGGCAATACGGCGCTGGCCCGCGACAGCGCCAGCGAAGCCGTCAAACTGCACCCACACAATTTCCGGGCTCATCTTTTGCTGGCCCGCGCTTATACAAACGAAGGGCGCCTGGAGCAAGCGGCGGGCGAAGCCGAAACCGCGCTCGACCTGCGTCCCTTTTCGCTTGAAGCGGCGACGGCACTGGCGCGGGCACGCGGCGAAGACGTGTCAAGTGATGCCGCGGCGCTCAAGATCATGACCGAGCGGCGCAATCAGCCGCACAAGCAAAAGCGCTCTACCGAAGCGTTGATCGAGATTGCTCGCGGCTATTCGCAAGCCGGCAAATTGCAGAAGGCGCGCGTCAAGCTGACGGTTGCCCTGAGCAGGGCGGCGGGGCCATGTCCCGACTGTCACCGCGAGCTGGCGAACGTCTACGAGAAGATGGGACGCTACCGTGAGGCGATTGATGCATGGCAGACCTTCATCGCCGAGGCGCCCGCGGGCGCGCCCATCGAAGAGGTGAAAGCGCGAATCAAGACGCTTGAAGCCAGAGGCTCGCAAAAACCCTGAAACGGAGACGGCGTTAGCGCTTGACTTGGCATGCTCGCTCGATATAATTAACCGACTTTTGTGCTTGGCTTTACGAGCCGGCGCATCTGGACCTCAGCAGTCACTCGCATACTCTGTTCGCCCCGGATTTGGGTTGTGGCGCGCGCGCCGTTTTTTAATCCGAATTCGACCCAAAGCCATTCTGCAGGACCACAATTAGCTTGGAGATCAAATGAAAAACTCAAAAGAGCAGCGCAGCAGCAAAACGGGCAGGCTGCTAGTTGGCGGCATTGCTTTCCTGGTTGCGATTGCTTTTCTACAGGTAGGACTTCGTCACAGCGCCGCCGGTGGCGGCCAGAAAATCGGCGGGCGCTCTATCGCAATAGACGTGAACCCCGGCGGCTCGAAAACCATTGACCTGGCGTCGCGCGATTATCTGCCGGTTGCCGTGTTCGGCGCAAAAGATTTCGACGTACGCTCGATCAACCAATCCTCGCTCAGATTTGCGGGAGCCTCGATCACTAAGAAAGGTCATCGGGCGCGAGCTGGCGGCAATGAGAAACGGACCCGCCCGGCAACCCCGAAGTACGACGCCGAAATTCGCGATGTGAATAAAGACGGGATCAACGACTTGGTCGTCCGTTTCCCGATTGCCTTCATGAGAGACATCAGCGCCGGTACGCCCCGAGCGATGCTCAAGGGGCAACTGAATGACGGCAGCACGATTGAAGCCTATGAGACGGTGCTGGCAATCGGTCAATCGGCAATCCGCACGGGCGGGGTCAATGTGTCGGCGGGCGTCGGATACTGCAACTCGACGCCCATCGTCTTTCCGCCTGACGATAAGGTAAATGAGGGGATGGGCAACGCCACTCCCTACCCGTCACAGATTACCGTAAGCGGAGCCCCGACTTCGATCACCGGTGTTTCAGTCACGCTCAATGATGTCAGCCATACCTTCCCAGATGATTTGGACTTCATCCTGGTTTCGCCGGACAATAGAGTGCTGGTCCTGGACAACGGCGCATGGGATGGCACCGATGCGGTCAATGTCGATGTCACCTTCAGCTCGGCAGCAACCAACTACGCGCCCGCGGATGCCCCGATGGTCAGCGGCACCTTCAAACCGGTAAGTTACTTCCCGGAACTGGGTTTCGCCTTGCCCGCCCCGGCCCTGACGCCGGCGGCGCCTTATGCGTATACCTTCAACGCCTTCAACGGCATCAACGCCAACGGCACCTGGAGCCTGTATGCGCGCGATGACTTTGTGGGGGACACGGGGTTGATTGGCGGCGGCTGGTGCATCAGCTTCCCGACTGAAACCCCTGGCTGCAACAACCAGCTCTTCAGCGGCAGCCTCAGCGCCGGAGATGCAACGCAGATCGACAGGCTGTCGCGCGATGGGTTGACGGGCCTGTGCGGGGGCTCGCCGAAGGTATGCCCCGGTACCGCCGAATCTTCCAGCAGTAGGATTTATGATACCTACACGGTGACCAATAACAACACGATCTCGGCCTGCATGACGGCATCGGTCACTCAAAGTTGCACTGGCAATGTGGGCTTTGCCATTTACAACATCAGTTATGATCCCACCAACTTCTGCATGAACTACCTGAATGACAACGGCGCTAGCCTGCCGGAGACGTTTCCCATCAGTGAGACATCGACGATGTCGGTCACACTGGCGCCGGGGCAGAGTGTCGTTCTGGTCGTATTTGAGATTAGCCCGGGCGGTGGTTGCGCCAGCTACGGGGTGCTGGTCGAAGGCAACATCTGTGCTCCGAGCGGGGGGGGCTGCACGATCACCTGTCCGGCCAACATCACCAAGTCGAACGACCCGAACCAGTGTGGCGCCGTCGTCACCTACCCGGCCCCGACCACCACAGGCACCTGCGGCACGGTCACCTGTTCGCCGGCTTCAGGCTCCTTCTTCCCGAAGGGCACCACCACCGTCACCTGCTCGGCCACCGGCGGTAGCTCTGCGCCACAGCCGAGCGGCGATGCCGTGCCAAGCTGCTCGTTTACCGTCACGATAAATGACACGCAGCCGCCTTCGATCACCTGCCCGGCCAACGTCACCAGCGTTTCACCGGTGCCCGGCACCGGCGGTGTGGTGACCTATCCGCCGCCGACGGCTTCCGACAACTGCTCCGGCGTCGCCACCAGTTGCACGCCGCCTTCCGGCTCGACCTTCCCGCTGGGGACGACCTCCGTCACCTGCACGGCGACTGACACTTCGGGCAACACCGCGACATGCAGCTTTACGGTCTCGGTCTTCGACGGCAGGTTGCAGGATGACTTTGAAGCCTGCAACGACACGGTGCTCTTCAACACCGTAACGGGTGATTACCGCTGGTGCTGCCACGGCACGATCTTCACCGGTCGAGCCAAGGTGACACGTGCGGGTAACACTTATACGTTGACGCATACGCCCGCCGACCGGCGCGTACAGATCAACCTCAACGC
>JBJMGU010000234.1:0-64342 GCA_045807765.1 Blastocatellia bacterium | reverse complement strand
CGAAAATGGAGACTTTCTTTGGCCTAAGAAGATGACCCCTGTTGAGCGACTACAAGTACTACTTAATGTCAAAGCAAAGCTTTGATGTGACGCTTAACGCCACCTAACAAGGCGTTGCAGCGGAGGCCGCGAAGCATAGTTCTTATGGGTACTTTTAATGCCGCTCGCGGCCCAGCTAAACGCGGGCGTTAGACGTCGAAAGCCAGCGACTTCGAGATGAATCGGTAAAGAAAGAATCAATGAGTGTCTACATTACCTACAAACTGACTGGATCGGGATGGGCTGAATGTTTGTTGGCGATCGACGATCAAACCATCATCACAACCGCATCCTATCTCAGCCACGCTCTCGAAAGCCTGCTTCAGGGAATTGTTGACATCATGCGAGGTCAGGCTGAGGCACGAGCTTCCTTCGACGAGGAACCGGGTGAATACCGATGGCTCTTCCTACGCAAAGACGAGCAGACCTTGAACATTAGAATTCTATGGTTCGATGGGCTGTGGGGACATAAACCTGATAATAAAGGACATATTATTTTCGATGGCGACTGTCGCCTAAGAACATTTGCTGAAGCGGTACTCTCTGCATCACAAAAGGTGCTAGCAGAACATGGCCTTGAAGGCTATAAAGACCAATGGCATAGAGACGAGTTTCCAGAAACCCTACAAGCAGAGTTGGAGCGGTTGCTGAGAGAAGGTAGGCGTTGAAACTCAACGACGCCGTCTAACAAGGCGTTACAGCGGAGGCCGCGAAGCGTAGTTCTCATGACTACCCGTAGCGCCGCTCATGGCCCCGGTGAACGCGAATGTTAGGCGGCCAGAGGCTCTCACGTGTATGGACGAATGGTTCAGCATAATAGATGCCGGCAGCGAATTATCACCGGCTGCTTTCCAACACCTGGACGAGGTGGGCTTCGTCGTCATTCCTGGCCCGGTGCCGCCCGATGGCTTGGCACACCTTGCCAGGGCTTACGATTCGGCAATGGCCTGCGCCGCTGCCGGTGACATATCAGTGGGAAGTACAACAACCCGAATCCACGACTTTGTCAATCGCGGGTCCGAATTCGACGAGCTATATGTATACCGACCTGTCCTCGAGGCCTGTTGTCGGGTCATCGGTCAGCCGTTCAGACTCAGCACAATGCTTGCAAGGACTGTCCGGCCTCACACGCAGGAGCAAGGGCTTCATGTGGACTTTGAGCGCGACGCCGATGGCTGGCCGATGGTCGGTTTCATCCTGATGGTAGACGAGTTTCGCCGCGACAACGGAGCCACCTGTTTCGTGGCGGGTTCACACAGGTGGTCGGCAAGTCGAGCCGACCTGCTGAACGAGCGTATGGCGGACGACGGGCGACAAGTCGAGGCGAATGGCCCGGCAGGGTCAATGATTATTTACAACGGATCTGTCTGGCATGGCCATTCGAGAAACGAGACGGATGAGCCGCGGCGATCAATCCAAGGGGCATATATCCGGCGTGAGGCGCCGGCAGGGTTCGACTGGGCTGCTCGAATGGCTGCGGAAACGCTGGCGCGCGTCAGTGCGCTTGCGAAGTATCTATTGGCGGTCTAACAAGGCGTTGCAGCGGAGGCCGCCGCCGCGCAGTTCGTATAATTTCCCGCAATGCCGTTCGGCGGCCCGGTGATGTGGAGCCTTAGGTGCCTATCGAGATACGACTATTGCTACATATTGAAGAAACCGAGGATAGAGAGGATTGCGAATGACAGCAAAAGAAGATGTCACGATTGTCAGCAAGGAGCCGGCCCATAAGTCCTTTAATAAGAAATCCTTTAAATATATCGTAAATTGGCTCGTTCTTTTATTCGGCGCCTTGTATTTCTGTTTCCATGTCGGTTTTGTAATCTGGCATGTGGCACACAATCGAGACTGGCTTCTCGAATTAGTCAGGAGCCATTATGCGGCGCTTATCGGCCTGCCGTTCGCCGCCTATGCTGCGGTGTGCCTGGTGATATTTCTAGAATCTCGTCACGAGGGGCCGGTTGAGTTTAAAGCGCTGGGATTTGAATTCAAAGGGGCCTCCGGGCCAATTGTGCTTTGGGCAATCTGTTTTCTGATTATCACGGTGTGTATCAAGCTTCTATGGAATGCGTAACAAGCAAAGAGGTGTAGGTATACCAGCCCGCGATGGCGGGCTACTGGGGGTTCAGGTTGCGTAAGAGGGCACCTAACAACGAGCGCCGCAGCGCTGTTCACATGATCACTCGCAATGCCGCTCGGCGGCCCGGTGATGCTTGTCTGTTAGGCGCTCACGGGCGACAAATCAAGTAAGCAGTATATCCTGGATTTAACAAGAAATCCTTTATGAGCATCCAAATGGCCTGCGAAATGCTGCTGTGATGCAGGCCAAACAGAGCTGTTTCTCTTAGCTGCGTTGCCCTGTATCCGGCACATGCACAGGTTCCAATTTCAGAGGTATTCTATGGAAAGTAAGAAACAAGCCGATGACCTAAATAGCCTCTTTCCCCACAAGGTGTGTATCAACTTAGATAGGAGACCTGAACGCTGGAGAAGAATGGAGGAAAGGTTTGTTGAGCATGGCATCTTATCGGTCATCCGGTTCCCAGGTATAGACGGCCTGGGCATCAAAACTCCTGCCACATGGCCTTATTCCTCCGGTCACTATGGTTGCCTGCAAAGCCATCTGGCGGTACTCAGGCTGGCCAGAGAGAATGAAGTTCCTGTCATTCTGATCTTTGAGGACGATTGTATATTTGACCCTGAGATCAATAAGAAATTTGCGTCCAACATGAAGCAGGTGCCCGCAGATTGGGATATGCTGTTGTTGGGGGGGAGACATTTTGAAGAACCCCTTCAGATTTCTGATAACGTGGCAAGAGCGAAGATGACCTACCTCACCCATGCATATGCGGTGAATCACCGCATCTATGATGTGTTGATTGAGCTATGTGAGGGAGGCCGAGGGGCTATAGATGACCATACGGCGACATTGCAGAAAGACTATAATTGTTACTGTTTTGTGCCTGATTTGATCTGGCAGGAGCGTATCGACTCCGATACCAGGGGATAGGGATTGCCGTGGGATTAGCCATTACGCTTTATATCGTCCGAGGGGCATTCTGTGATGGATGTTGATTTCCGAGCCGCAAAGACATGTCTAAGCGGTTAGATGGCGCGAGTCACTGCGCCATCTAACCGCCATACGCTATAGCCATTTGAAATCCGCTCCAGGCGCAGGATTGGCCGTCAGCGCAATAACAGAACGAAGAGCCCACCCCATCTTTCAAGTATCTAGCCGGGCTTGGATTGTCTAGCAACCCAATGCCGTCTGAACGCGACATCGGCCTGCTATTTCAGCGCGCCCGAAAGCAAGTTGCCGACGCTTGCCCCGCCTTTGGCTTCGACAAGCTTCGTCATGATGGGGACAAACTTGCCCGCCATATCAGGCGAAAGCCCCAGCGACTTAAAGGAGTCATCCACCGAAGCCAGACCTCCCGGCTTACCGGGCAGCACGCTGCTCATTGCACCAACCCCGCCTGCCTTACCCGGCAGCACCTCTTTGATTGCGCCGAGCGCGCCAGCTTTACCGGGCAACACGCCGCTCATCGCACCGAGCGCGCCTGCCTGACCTGACATCGCGTTGCTCATTGCCCCGAGCCCGCCTGCGCTTGCCGGCTTAGGCGCGGCCTTTAAGAGACCATCCATACCCGGCACAGCATCAGACACCTTGGCGAACTCTTCGGGTTTCAATCGGCTTTTGGCTAAGCCAAAGAGCGCTCCCGATCCGCCGATGGCCTGCGCCGGCGTGATTGAAAGCTCCTTGGTGAGGTTGTCGATCAGTTCCGGGCTTGGATTCTGCGCCTCTGTAGCATGTGGTAGTTGAGCGGGTATCTGCGCCTTTGGCATCTGCGCCTTCGGTACTTGAGCCGGAATCTGCGCCTTTGGCATTGGGATTTGATCCGGTATCTGCGCCTGTGCGGGTTGCGCGCTCGCAACGCCGAAAGCTGTGAAGCAGCAGGCGGCGATAATCGAGATTCGTAGCTTGTTCGACATGGTATCTATCCTTTCTTAGAGCAACAGCCCTCTCACCTCTGCTGAGATGGTTCCGCCAAATTCGATTTAATTACGGCTGGCGTTGCAGTTTGATTTGCAGGGGCGTGGAGAGATTACCCTGGAAATCAGCCTTCATTCATTGTTACTACATGCCATAATTCTAATGCTGCCTGCGAAGCATTTGAACTGGCAGAATTGACAGGGTTGAATATTACGGAGTCAGAAGGGGCGAGTCGGGTCTTGTTACTTTAGACAAATGGATTGGTTGCCTATTCATTATCGCCCCTTGCACGCGGGTGAAACCTATGGAACAGCTACAAAAGGACTTTGATCACATTGCCGTTCTGTCGGAGCGCGAGAGTGACATTGGCGGAATATACGATGGCTACCTGCTCAACTTTGTGCCTGCACTCTGTCGCCGCGCACTGGAAGTTGGCTGCGGCACGGCAACATTCACGCGCCAACTCGCGAAGCGGGCTGACCAGATTACCGCAATAGACCTATCCAGCGAAATGATACGCGTTGCTCGCGAAGGCTCAACCCTCCATCCAAACATAGATTTTATGGTCGGGAATGTCTTGGAGATGGACCTGGCTGTCGGCCAATTCGATTGCATCGTCATGATTGCGACCTTACATCACCTGCCGACTGAGGAAACGCTCGAAAAGCTCAAGCGTTCGCTCACACCTGGCGGGGTACTCATCCTCCATGATCTGCTAAGACCAGCAGGACTGCTCGACAGGCTGGCCGACGTGCTGAGGTTGCCGATCAGTGTAGCCGTGAGCTGGCTACGAACGAGGCGGCTATGGGCAAAACCGGAGGTCAGGAAAGCGTGGGCCGAGCATGGCAAGAACGAGCGATATCTAACAAAGCGCGAAGTGAAGGCATTGCGAGATGGTCATCTGCAAGAAGGCTATATGAAGTATCATCTGCTATGGCGATATACGATTGTGTGGCGCAAGCGAGCGGCGACATAGCCAGCCGTCGAGGGGAGGCCATGAAGCACTGCTCTCCTCGTCCATTGAAGACAGAAGGGATCAAAAGTTGAACTGGTCAATATTCTGTTTATTAAAGACAAAGGGCGCGCCCAGCATGACCTGATCATCCTGCACGCTGATCCTGCCCAGTCGCCCCGCCTCGATCTCGCGGCTACCGCGTTTCAGCTCGCCTGTGCTCAACGCTCGCGCTGCATAAACGGTCAGATAGCCGAGATCAACCGTGTTCCACAACACAAAACTCTCGATCACGCCTTCGTGGACATAAGGCTTGCACATATTCGGCAGCGACAGCCCGGTGACCCTGACATCGGCGCGGCCCGATTGCTTGACCGCTTCCGCCGCTCCAGGGACAGCCGGCGCGGCAATCGCCATGATCAGCTTGACGTTAGGATAGACCTTCAACACGGTCTGGGTTTCGGCAAAGGCGCGGTCGCGGTCGCCTTCGCTCGGCTGAATCGCGACCAGCCTGATATCGGGATACTTCTCCGCCAGCCGCGCTTTGATGTGCTTGATCCATTCGTTTTGATTCGCCGCGCTCAGGGACGCGGTGATGATGGCAAAATCCCCTTTGCCGCCGAGTATTCTGGCGGCCTCATCCGTCAGCGTAATCCCGATGCCCTGCGGCGTCGCCTGATTGATGAAGAAGTCGCGCGCCTCCTTTTGAGCATCGGCGTCCCAGGTGATTACTTTGATGCCGCGCTCACGAGCTTTTCTGAGCACCGTTGAAATCGCCACCTCATTCTCGACGCTCACCGCGATCACGTCGACGCCGCGTGTAATCCATGCCTCAATCACTTCGTTCTGCTTCGCCGGGTCGAGGTCGGTCGGGCCGTCCCACAGCAACTCGGCGCCTAATTCCTGAGCGGCCTCTTCAGCGCCTTTCTTGCAGCTAATGAAATAGGGATCGCCTTTGGCTTTGGGCATCATCGCAATGACGACCTTATGGGCGTCGGCGGTCGGGCTTGCAGGTGATTGGGCGGCGCCCGACAGGCGCTTCATCTCTTGCCGCAGCGAGCCAGCCAGCCACCAGTTGCTGCCCGCGACAATCAAGGCGGCGGCCAGGATGACCGCGCTCAAAATAGCGACCTGCGAATTCTTCACCTCGTCCTCCAGTGCCAGGGTGTGAGCGCGCGGTAACCGCCTGGCGCGTTTCGACAGGCGATCAACCAGAATCGTCGCGACCAGTAACCCGCCCGTCATTATTCCAGTCAGTTCGGCGGGTTGCCCGCTCAACCGCAGCCCGTTTTGCAGAATGATGATTGCCAACAGCCCAAGCACAGTTCCCATCACTGTGCCGCGCCCGCCAAAGATTGATGCGCCGCCAAGCACCACGGCAGTTATCGCCATCAGCTCATAGCCGGTGCCGGCGTCCGACTTCGCCTGCCCGAGATGCGCCACGTAGATGATGGCAGCGAGGCTCGACAACAGCCCCGACAGCGTATAGACAACGGCCAGTCGCCCGCGGACGGGAATGCCTGCGTAGCGCGCGCCTTCGGCTGAATAACCGATGGCGTAAAGCGTGCGCCCGAACCCCGTGCGATGCAGCCACCAGGCATAACCGAAGATTGCCGCAATCAGGATGAATAGCTGCGTCGGCACCACGCCGCCGACATATCCCTGTCCCAGAAAAAGAAATGGCGACGGAAAGCCTGAATAGTTTTCGACGCCGCGCGTCAGCCCTTCAGCGATCCCGCGAAACAGGGAGAAGGTTCCGAGCGTGACGATCAGCGGCGGAAAGCTCAGCCGTGTGATAATCAGCGCATTCAACCCTCCACCGAATGTGCCGACGAGCAATGTGAGAGCGATAGCCAGCGGCAGCGGCAGATGTGCATCGCGCCAGAGGCTGCCCATCACGACCGCTGCCAATCCCATCATCGAGCCGACGGAAAGATCAATCCCGCCGGTGATGATGATCGGCGTCAGCGCCAGCGCCAATAGCCCTACCTCGACGCCGAGCCGCGCGACTTCAAATGCATTCGCCGCGCTGAAGAAATGACTCCCGGTCAGACTGAAGATGCCGCACTCGATCACCAGCACGACGAGCAGCATCCATTCATTATTCGGGAACAACCGCTCACGCCAGGGCGCTTCGATCTTAACTGACGTTGGAGCGGATGGGATTGATTCTTCCATGATGTTCCAACCGTCCCAGCGCAACATCTGAAATCAGCGCGGCCAGGATGATTGCTCCCTGAATGGCTTTCTCCCAAAATGGATTGATGCCTACAAAGGTCAGCGCCGTGCCGATAGTCCCAAGCAGCGCCGCGCCGATCAAGGTGCCAAGCAGACGCCCGCGTCCGCCGGTAATCAGCGTCCCTCCAACGACGACCGCCGCGACCGCTTTCAGTTCCAATCCCAGGCCGGCGTTGCTCGGCACGCTCGTAAAGCGCACGGCATTGAGCAAGGCCGCGAGGCCACCAAGAGTCCCCATCAATACAAAGACGCCGAAGATCACCCGCTGCGGCTCAATGCCGTCGAGCCGCGCCGCTTCGGCGTCCGAGCCAACGGCGTAAACGACGCGGCCCACGCTGACGTTTCGTAGTATCCAGCTAAGACCTGCCAGCACTGTCAGGGCAATGACGAGAATCAGCCATTGCGCCTGTGCCTGCCCGAGCCCGAACCATTGAAAATTGGCGAGCAGGTCTTGCACCCAGGCGCCCTCTGTGACCCATCGCAAGGCGTCGCGCCACGCGACCAGCATGGCCAACGTGACGATGATTGAAGGCAGACCGAGGCGACCGACGAGAAAGCCATTTACTGCACCCATCGCCGCGCCGAGCAAGAGCACACACAGCAGCACGAGGACGATTGGCATGCCGGCCTTCGCCAGCCAGCCAGCAGCAACACTGGCGACAGCAAACTGCGAGCCGACCGAGATGTCAATCTCGCCGACCAGGATAACCACCGTCATCCCTGTGGCAAGGATTAGCACCGACGCATTATTGATCGCCAGGTCACGCAGGTTGGCGACACTGAAGAAGGCCGGCGCCAGTACGGCGACCGCCGCGAGCAACAGCGCATACGCCATTGCCGCCGCCAGTTCTCGTTTGTAACGACTCAGCTTCATCTTGCTGAATCCTGCCTACCTGTGCCCTCGTGCCCAAGCGCCAGCCCAAGAATCTCTTGCTGGCTCACTTCTGTGCGATCCAACATGCCGACAATCATTCCGCCGCGCATCACCGCGATGCGGTCGCTCATGCCGAGAATCTCCGGCAGCTCCGAAGAGATCATTAAAATCGCTACGCCTTCTGCGGCCAGCTCGCTCATAAGAGCATGAATCTCTGACTTGGCGCCGACGTCAACTCCCTGTGTCGGCTCGTCGAGAATAAGCACCGATGGCCGGGTGATTAACCAGCGGCTCAAGGCGACCTTTTGCTGATTGCCGCCCGACAGCGTCGAGACAGGTGCGTAGATCGCCGGCGTCTTGATGGCGAGCCGCCGCGTGTAATCGGCGGCGATCTCTTTCTCGCGCCGGAAATCCATCGCGCCGAAACGAGCGAGCTGATCGAGCGAGGCAAGTGTCAGATTGGTGCTGACGGGCAGCTCTAAGACAACGCCGTGCCGCCTCCGGTCTTCGGGCAGGTAAGCGATGCCGCGTTTGATCGCCTGACGCGGACTGTTGATCTTAACCACCTCACCACGGAGCAAAATGGTTCCTTGATCTGCCGGCGTCAATCCAAAGATCGTGCGCGCCAGCTCGGTTCGTCCCGCGCCAACCAGGCCGGCCAGCCCGACAATCTCGCCGGCACGCAACGACAGGCTCACATTCTTTATTCCCGTTTCAGAGCAACCAAGATCGCGAAGCTCAAGGACGACATCGCCTGGCGTAATCGTTTTTTTCGGGAAGACCGCTGACAACTCACGCCCGACCATCAACTGAATCAACTGATGGCGATTCACTTCCGGCATCAGTTGCGTGGCGATGGTACAGCCATCGCGCAGCACCGTCACACGGTCGGCGATTTGCGGCAGCTCATCCAGCCGATGCGAGATGTATATCATGCCGACGCCCTGTGCGCTCAGTTCTCGAATAACACGAAAGAGGTTCTGCGTGTCGTCTTCGGAGAGCGAGGCGGTTGGCTCGTCGAGAATTAAAACTCTGGCTTCGGCGCTCAGGGCGCGGGCGATTTCGACTAGCTGTTGTTGCGGCATGGTCAAGTCGCTTGCCGCAATCTCAGTATCAATATTGGCTCCCACCCGCGCGAGCAGTTCCGCAGCCCGGCGGCGACGGTTCTTCCAGTCAACACGCCCCCACCGTCCCACCTGCTCCTGCCCGATAGCGATATTCTCGGCGACGGTGAGTTCGGGAAAGAGCGCGGGTTGTTGATAGATGGCGACGATGCCGAGCGATCTGGCGGCGCGAGGAGAGAGGCGCGTGATGATCTCTCCGTTCAGCTTTATCTCGCCGCCGTCAGGCTCGATGGCGCCGGTAATGATCTTGATGAGCGTGGATTTGCCCGCGCCGTTTTCGCCGACCAGGCATGGACTTCGCCGGTGCGCAATTCGAACGACGCGCTCTTGAGCGCCTGCACTCCGGCGTAAGACTTGGTCAGATCGATGGCGCGGAGCAGAACGCTGTCAATCATGCTGGGGCTCGCATTATCCATCCTATGATTCGAGTCGGTTCACGTATCGCGCCTCGATTTCCATATAGCGGGCGGCGGCCTCTTCTAAGGCCGGCAACCGTCGCGGGGCGAATTCTTTCAGTCGCACATTTTCGGCGACGTGCCGCCGGGCTTCTGCCAACGATGCGAAACGATTTGCCGCAATTGCCTGAATCAGTACGTTGCCTATGACCGTTGCCTCTACCGGGCCGGCAAGGATCGGTAAGCCAGTGGCGCTCGCCGTCATCTGGTTGAGATAGTCATTTCGGCTGCCACCGCCGACGATATGCACTCTTTTGATCGTCGTGTGCGTTAGATCCCCAATCGCGCGAATGATTGACGCATAGCGGAAAGCCAGCGAGTCGAGAATGACTTTAGCCACCGCCGGGGGAGCCGTCGGCGGGCGCTGCCCACCTTCGATCATCTGCTCCGATATCGCCGCGAGCATGCTCGGCGGATTGAAGAAACGTGAATCGTCGGGGAAGATCAATCCCGGACTTTCTTCAATCTCTTCGACCTGCCGCAAGAGAAGATCATAGTTGACTGCGAGACCGCGCTCCTTCCATTCCTTTCGGCAGGATTCCAGAATCCACAAGCCCATCACATTCTTCAAAAATCGGATACGCTGGAACGCGCCGCCTTCGTTGGTGAAGTTGTGACGGGCGACCTCTGGGTTGATGAGGGGGCTGTCACGCTCGACACCAACCAGAGACCATGTGCCGGAGGAGATATAAGCGCAGCCGTCTTCAAGCGGCGCGCCTGCGACTGCGCTTGCGGTGTCATGGGTTGCCGTCGCCACAACCCGCACGCCATGAAGATTGATCTCGTCAGCCAGCGCCGATTTGAGAGGGCCTAAGACTGTGCCCGCAGGGATGATCTCAGCAAGCAGAGCGGCTGGCAAGCCGAGACCTTCGATGATCTCTGCGTCCCAGGTTCCTGTCTGTGCATTGATCATCTGGGTCGTGGTTGCGTTGGTGTACTCGGTGGCGGCCCTGCCGGTGAGAAGAAGATTGATCAGGTCGGGAATCAGCAGCAACCGCGCCGCCCCCTTAGGGATGCCCGCTTGCGCGTGTGCATAGAGTTGGAAGAGCGTGTTGAAAACAAGGAATTGGATGCCGGTGCGCTCGAATATCCGATGGCGCGGAATGCGCGCAAAGACCTGCTCCATTACATCATGAGTTCGTTCGTCACGGTAACAGACAGGTTCTTCGAGCAGGTTGCCATTTTTATCTACAAGGCCATAATCAACACCCCAACTATCAACCCCAATGCTTTGAATAGCTCGCCCGATTTCGCGGGCGCGAGCGCCGGCTTCGCGCAGCCCGGCTTTGATCTCGTCAACGATGTAACTGAAATTCCAGCCGAGCTGGCCGGCAGAGCGGCTTGGCGGATATTCGAACCGGCGAACCTCTTCGAGCAGAAGCTCACCCGGCGCGACCGCCGCGAGGAAGACGCGCCCACTGCCCGCGCCCAGATCAACCGCAATGTAGAGCGAATCGTTCATGGCGATTGCCGACTTTTCTTTCAACGCCGCTATCTCAAGAAGCCATCTTGTAGCCCGCCGTCAACCGGAATGATGTGGCCTGTAGTTTTGGCGAGCCGTTCGGTTAGCAGGAGGAAAATCGCTTCAGCTTGATCTTCGGGCTCAATGGGCGACTGCGTCAGCGAACGTTTGGCGTAGAAAGCGGCTAGCTTGTCGCGCAATGCTTCGCTCGTTTCATCTTCGCTGAAAGCGATATTGTATTTCGCAAGCGAAGCAATCACGCGGTCGCGTGGGAACATCGTGCTGCCTTTGACCACAGTGGCCGGCGCGACGGCGTTGACGCGAACGAGCGGCGCCATCTCGATAGCCAGTTCGCGCACCAGATGGTTGGCCGCCGCCTTGCTGCTGTCGTAAGCGAGGCTGCCTTTCTTCGCCACAACCGCGTTGGCGCTCGTGGTGATCACGATATTACCTGTCAGCCCCTGCTTCTTGAAGAGAGCGTGAGCTTCGTCAGCAACGACGTAAGCGCCTGTGACGTTGATGGCAAACGTCAGCGCCCATTTGCTGTCATCAATATGACCCGACTTGTCGGGCGCGACGAAGATACCTGCGGTGACGACGACGGCATCAACACCGCCATAGGCAAGCATGACATCACGAAACATTCGCGCGACGCTCTGGCGATCCGTGATGTCACACGACAACCCGATGGCAGGGCCACAGTTGCTGATCCCTGTGCCGGCGACGCCGATGCCTTCGCCATATCGGGCGATGATCTCTTGCGCTGTTTCCACAGCCGCCGCCGCGTCGCGATCAACGCAGACGACGTGCGCCCCTTCCTTCACGACGCGATGCGCAGCCGCCTTGCCGATGCCGGAACCCGCGCCGATGATAACGACGGTCTGCCGGGCGAGCTCTTTTTCTGGGGGCTGTCGCCGCAGCTTGGCATCTTCCAGCAACCAGTATTCGATGTCGAAGGCTTCCTGCTGGTCCATCGCCTCATACCGGTCTATGGCCTCGGCGCCACGCATCACTTCGATGGCGCAGTTATAAAACTCTGCGGTGACGCGCGACTCACTTTTATTCTTGCCCCAGGCGATCATGCCAAGGCCCGGAATCAAGATGACGGTCGGGTTGGGGGCGCGCATCGGCGGCGAATCAGGGCGCTTGCAACGATTGTAATAAGCTTCATAGTCCTTACGGTACTGCACCAGCCCGTCTTCGAGCGACGCTTTCAGCTTTTCGACATCGCCGCCCTCTGGGTCCCAGGCGACGAAAAGCGGTTTGATTTTGGTGCGTAAGAAATGATCGGGACACGAGGTGCCAAGCTCGGCCAGTCGCACGGCGTCTGCGCTGTTGACGAAGCGCAGCATCTTCTCATCGTCCTGCACTGTGCCGACCATTCGCTTGTGCACAGAGAGTTGGCCGCGAAGGAAGGGAATGATCTCGCTAATGATGCGCTTTCGCTCGGCCTCAGCTAGCGGCGGGTATTTCTGCCCGCCGAAGGTTGCGTCGCCTCGGTCATGTTCTTCGATGTAGCGCGCCGCGCGGTCAATGATTTCCAGCGCCGTCTCATAGCAGGTCTTATCGTCGTTGCTCCAAGAACTCATGCCATGATGACCGAGCAGGATGCCTTTGGCCTGCGGGTTATCGGCGATCAACTGTTCGATCTTCAAGCCGATGTCAAAGCCTGGGCGCTGCCACGGAATGTAAATCACCTCGTCGCCATAAATTTCTTTGCAAAGCCTTTCCTGATTGACTGAGGCGGCGATGGCAATGACGGCGTTCGGGTGCAGGTGATCCACATGCTGATAGGGGACGAGTGTATGCAGCGGCGTATCAATCGAGCCGGCGCGCGGGTTCAGGTTGAAGACGCAATGGCTATACATCGGATACATCGCGTCCTCGATCTCCGTCTTTAGGCCGCGCTCAGGGTGATTAAGGTAGATCGATTTCATCGCGCGAAGCTTGTCGAGGTAAAACGAAGCGAAGCCGTCGCGTTTTACGGTTCGCAAATCGCCGCCCGACCCCTTGACCCACAATACCTCCACGCTCGCGTCGCTGAGCGGGTCTTTTTCAATCAACTTGGACGAGGTGTTACCGCCACCGGTGTTCGTCAGCCTCAGGTCTTCGCCGAGCTTGTTTGAGCGATAAACCAACCGGTCTACACCCGTCAGGGGTGCGGCCTCATCGTCCTTCCATAAATACTTCACAAACGTAAATCGTTCTTCTTCCCTTGTCACTATTCCCTCCGATTGATTTATGCACGAGCAAGACCTCCGCCGCGCCGTATGACTTGTAGAGAATACCAAATGCGTGCCCTTGACCGACACTTTGACTAACGATTTGACGGTCGGGAGATGCCGCGCGACCTTGCAATATCGGATGATTGGCCATATGCTGCGGGGCGGCTCTGATGGTGCGAAGCCTTAAGCCAATTATGCTCAAAATGATCGTCTTGTTTTGAGAAGGCATTGACTCAGAAACCAGTGAGGAGGCGGCAATGGCAGACCCTGATCAACCTGACACCCCCGATTCCCGACCATCTGCGCGACTATCGAGACGGAAATTGCTTAGTCTTACGGCGGGGGCAACGGCCTTCACTTTCTTACAACGCCGCGCCGGTGCCCTGCCGCTATCGCCGTCCCGCTTCTTCAATCGAACCAGTCTGGAGCGCCTTTCTGACCGCGACCCCCACCTGCATCCGCCCATTTTGATAGACGCGCAAACCCATGTCTGGTGGAGGGAAGGCGGCCTGCCTAAGATCGCGCCAAGAGGCGAAGCCTTTCTCAAGGCGCTTGCCGGGGCGAGGGCGAGCATCATCGGTCAACCCGTCCCCGTTGCCGACATGGGGCGGATCATGTTCATCGATGACCTGTTCTTGAAGAGCGAAACCGACATCGCCTTCCTCAACAGCTTCGGTATGCGCGCAGCCTTCGACGGCGTAGACCTCTTCCCGCCGCGCGAGGCGGCAATGATCCGTTCGATGGCTCCGGCTCGCATCCGCGTGCTCGGCACGGTAGACCCGCCTGACGGTCAGTCAGCGGTCGAGTCGCTTAGTTATCAGTGCGAGACGATTAAGATCGACGGGCTTAAACTTTACCCGCCCGGCCCGGATACGCGCGGCTGGAGGATGGACGATGAGAAACACACCTATCCGTTATACGAAGTGCTGCGCAAGCATGGGGTGAAGAATATCTGCGTGCATAAGGGCCTTCCTGGGCTTTTCCTTGAAGAGTATTGCCACACGGAGGACCTGGCACGCGCCGCCGCAGATTTCCCCGACCTGAACTTCATTGCCTTTCACAGCGCCTACCCATTTGACGCCGAACTGGCTGAACAAGCGAAGCGGGCGAAGGTCAAGAACATTTACGCCGAGCTTGGCGGTCTGGCGTACCGTATCTTCGCTGAGCCTGCCAGGTATGCGAAGCTCATGGGGACGCTGCTCGATGGCCTGGGGCCGGATAATATCCTTTGGGGGACGGACACCCCGGTGATTGGGCCGCCGCACTGGCAGATTCAAGCTTTCCAGGCTTTCGAGATTCCCGAAGAGATGGTTGAGAAGAACAAGTACACGCAGCTTACTGAAGAGGTGAAGCGGAAGATACTGGGTGAAAATGCGGCGCGGATATTCAAGATCGACATCAATGCCGCTCGCAAGGCCATAGAGAATGACTTGCTTTATAAGCTGCGCAAGGATGGCAATGCCTTGCCAGTTACGGTGGACCCGAATAAGCTGCGAAAATCCTGAGGCCAACCAAAGACGGAGGACAGGGAAGCCACAGGTGTTTAACCGTCGGCATTTGCGTCCCTGCACTTCAAGTCCTGCCGAAGGAGTCGATGTGCCGACAGTTGAGCCGTCGCTTGAGGTATTGGCCACCTCTTATAAAGGGGAGCGCCTGTGCGCTATCGGTCAACGCACCCTATCCAGTCCAATCTTCGGCCCCACTTCGGAAAGCTCCGGCTTGTGCGACTTTCTTCTCAAGAGATTCGCAGGCTTATAGATAGCTCAACCACCAATCGCGACGACGACGCTTCACCTCGGCAAACCAGCGGCAAAGTGGATAGAGCAGCAAAAGCCCGATCAGCCAGAACAGATATACTACCCACAACGAAAAGCCGAGATTGCCGGGGTTGGGTCGCGGCTGATCCATCAACCCGACAAATTGCCAGCCTATCGGCTGCCCGGCGAGATAACCGACAAGCACCGCCAGCCCATGCGCAACCAGCCATTGCCCAATGTAGAAAAACAGCGGCACACGCCCGAATGTGATCATGACGCGTGAGAGGAATCCATCGCCCCTTTGCTCGAACCGCGGCAATGCCACCAGCGCCGTCCCCAGTGTCAGTAGCAAAAACAAAAATGACGGCGGATATTTCGTGACGTTGAGGAATGAGAGCGCCGTAAACAGCAGATTTTTTTGTACCACCCAACGGCTCGGATCGCCGTAGACATTAAGGCCGCGCAGCACGAGAAATCCCGCAAGCGCGCCGGCACCCAACCGAATTAAGAAACGCCGACGGCGCTCGGCTTCCCATTGATAGACCGCGCCCAGGCAATAGCCCGCCGCTAACACACCAACCCAGGGAATCAGCGGATAAAGCACAAGCCCGTAAACGCCGGGCGCGAGAAAAATCACGCCTTGCTGATGCAGCAGCATCCAAATTGCACCCGTTGCGTCAGGCGGCGCCTGTGCCTTGATGCCATCGAGCAGGTTATGCAGCGCGATCATGGCGATACTCCCGATGGCCAGGACGCGCAACGGCAAGTAAATCAAGCCCGCGAGCAAAATCATCGAAATGCCGATGACCCAGATCACTTGCAACATAAATGCGAAGTGAAAATCGAGATTGAACCAGACGATGACGCGAATGACGGTCAGTTCCAGCACGATTAACCAGAGGCCGCGCGTGATGAGAAACCGCGATAACTCGGATTTACTCTTGCCCCGCGCGGTTTGCAGGAACGCGCCGGTGCCTGCGAGAAAGACAAACACCGGCGCACAGAAATGAGTGACCCAGCGCGTGAAGAACAGTAGCGTGTTGGTTTTCGTCAGATCAGACGGATCGAAGTTTAACGCCTCGCGATGAAAGTAGTCGCGTGTGTGATCAAGCATCATGATCACCATCACGATGCCGCGCAGCAGATCAACGGCATTGATGCGCTCGGTTTGCGTGCTCAGATGCTTCTTGAAGGCGCTCTGCATACCTATCCCCTTTACCGCCTCAACTGTAAAGTGATTGATGAGGAGGGGCAAGGATATTGGCACGAACACGCTGAATGAAGGCGCGAAGCTCTCCGATAGCGGAACGAGTGGTTATTTTACGGAAGCTTAAGCAGGTTCTGTTGACCTATCTGATTAAGTCTATGAATGCTGCCGATCAACAATGACTGGTCAGCGCCCGGTTGACGATCTCCTGGGCCTCGCTCACGATGGCTTCCAGGTGAGCCGGATCACGAAAGCTCTCAGCGTAGACCTTGTAAATGTTTTCTGTGCCAGACGGACGGGCCACAAACCAGCCGCTTAAAGCCACCACTTTCAACCCGCCGATAGCAATATCGTTGCCCGGAGCGCGGGTCAGCTTGGCAATGATCGGCTCGCCGGCCAGGTTCGTGGCCTGCACGTCGTCTGGCGAGAGCGACAACAGCCTCGCTCTCTGTACCGCCGTAGCCGGCGCATCGATGCGTGTGTAATAGGGCATGGCAAACTCCGCGGTTAACTTGCGGAAGTGTTCGGACGGGTCCTTGCCCGTGCGCGCGGTGATCTCGGCAGCCAGCAAAGCCATGATCATGCCATCCTTGTCGGTCGTCCAAACTGTGCCGTCGCGCCGCAGGAAACTCGCCCCGGCGCTCTCTTCGCCCCCGAAACAGAGCGAGTTGTCGAACAGGCCCGCCACAAACCACTTGAAGCCCACAGGCGTTTCGCAAAGCCAGCGGCCATGCTTTCGGACCACGCGATCAATCAACTGGCTACTGACCAGCGTTTTGCCGACCGCGGCGAATGCTCGCCAGCGAGGTCTGTGGGTGAGCAGGTAATCGATGGCGACGGCCAAATAGTGGTTAGGGTTCATCAAGCCTTCCGAGCGTGTGACGATGCCATGCCGGTCCGCGTCGGGGTCGTTGCCGAAGGCGAGGCTGAAGTGATCCTTGAGGCTGACGAGCCGGGCCATCGCATACGGGCTGGAGCAGTCCATGCGGATCTTGCCGTCGTAATCAAGCGTCATAAACGAGAAAGTCGGGTCAGTCGTCGGATTGACAATTGTTATATCCAGGCCATACATCGCGTTGATCGCCTCCCAGCAGGGAAGTGATGCACCCCCTAGCGGGTCAACCGCCAATCTGAGGCCCGCCGCACGGATGCTCTCCAAATCAACCACGTTGCGCAGGTCGCTGACGTAGGGAATAACGAGGTTGTCCTTGTGCGTTGTCGGGTTGCGGAGGGCAGTTGCAAACGTTACGCGCTTCACCGCGATGTTTCGATCTCGCAGAATTTCGTTTGCCCGGTCTTCGACCCACCGCGTCACCTCTGTAGCAGCCGGGCCGCCATTAGGCGGGTTGTACTTGAAGCCACCGTCTTCAGGTGGGTTATGTGAGGGAGTGACGACGATGCCGTCGGCGAAGTGCGCTTTGCGGCCATGATTGTAGACGAGAATGGTGCGCGAGATGACCGGCGTCGGCGTCACGGCACCGTTTCGCTGAATCACGGTTTCGACTCCATTGGCCGCCAGGACTTCGAGCGCCGTGGATTGGGCCGGCCCTGAGAGTGCGTGTGTGTCCTTGCCGAGGAAGAGTGGGCCATCGGTGCCATGCGCGCGGCGGAAGTCGCAGATGGCCTGGGTGATGGCCAGGATATGCGATTCGGTGAAGGAGGCGCGCAGCGGTGAGCCTCGATGTCCGCTGGTCGCGAAGCTGACCCTCTGATTCGGGTCACTGACATCGGGCCGAGATTCAAAATACTCGCGTTCGAGCCGGCCTACGTCCACCAGCATTTCCTTCTGAGCAGGCTGGCCTGCCAGCGGTGAGACGGCATCCTGGCGCTTTTGTTCTCTCTTCTTTGCCGTTGCTTCTATGGCACCGGGCATGGTTCTACTCTCCAGATGTCGGCGGCATATTGCTTGGTTGAAAAGCCTTCTTCTCTATTTATTGTAGGAGGTAGGGACAGGCGCTTCATACTGTCAATTGTGACAGGAGGTGGGAACAATCGGAGCCGTGAGCGAGCCCGAGCTACGCCAGCGGAATCGTCTCAAGTACGCCACTCCCGCTCACAAGCCCGGGCCGTAACCAAGTCGCTTGCGGGCGTGCGCCATGATGTAGGGGCGATGGCGCAAGAGGCGCTTGGCGCGACGCGGGCAAGTCCGCGGCCCGGATTTTGCGCAGCTCGTTCGTTTTCTCAATCGATTTTAGGGGGCTCTCACAAGCCTTGCCATGCACGCCCGCAAAGGCGGAAGGGCACGAGCCTTGCACTCAAAGCGTGTTGAACCAGCGTCCGGTTGGACACACTGCTTTGCCGTAAAGCTTGGTGAGTTACTACGGCTTGCTATGTCCGCAAAAAGTTCAGAGCTGTTTTAAGAATGTACAGAACGTACATTAGACGATGGCGTAGAGATCGAACCCGCATAGTCAGGGAAAAACAGGGCGCTGTTGTGGAGAATGATGGGACCCGATTCACAAGTCCTCGGCAGGACAGGCGCAAGCTCACCCAACGCCTCGGCGGGCGGGCGGCGTAACCTTGAATCGCCAAAGACAGGACACCAGACCCTGAAAGGGCCGCTGATCAGCACGCTTGAATGGTTTGGCGGCATCGGCCAGTTCGCCGCGCGGCTTGTGAAGGCGGCGCTCACCCCGCCTTATGAGGGCAGAGAATTGCTGCGGCAGATGGATGAAGTCGGCGCCAAGTCGCTGCCGCTGGTGGCACTGGCGGGCGCGGCCATCGGTGTCGTCTTATCCCTGCACACACGCGATAGCATGGCGCAGTTCGGCGCCAAGTCGCTGTTGCCGCAACTGATTATTCTTTCGCTCATCAAGGAGACTGGGCCGATCATCACCGCGCTGGTCGTCAGCGGGCGCGTTGGCGCCGGCATCGGCGCCGAGCTGGGTTCGATGCGGGTGACCGAGCAGATCGACGCCATCGAAGCATCGGCGGTTAACCCATACAAGTTCCTGGCGGCGACGCGCGTGGTCGCCTGCATGCTGATGCTGCCGCTATTGACGATTGTCGCCGATTTCTGCGGCATCATTACCGGCTGGCTGGCGGACGCGCTGGCCGAGCCAATGTCGCTGAAGTACTTCTTAAATCAAGGGCTGGCGCAGGCGAAGCTTGCTGACCTGCTGCCAGCAACGTTCAAGACGGTCGTCTTCGGCTTCATCATCGGGTTGATCGGCTGTTATCAGGGCATGAATGCGAAAGGGGGAACGGCAGGCGTCGGGCGCGCCTCGACGAGCGCCGTCGTGCTGGCGTCACTGTTTGTGATCCTGGCCGACGTCGTTCTGGTGCGTTTGATCATCACGCTGTTTCCGCAATGACGATGGGAAACCACAGCGACAAGCCGGCCATTCGGTTGCAGGGACTCAACAAGTCCTTCGGCGACCAGAAGGTACTTGACTCAGTTGATCTGGAAGTCGGGCGCGGCGAGACTGTGACCGTGCTTGGCCGCAGCGGCACGGGCAAGAGCGTCATGCTCAAATTGATTATGGGTTTGCAAAGGCCGGATGGTGGCGCGGTCGAAATCAACGGCGAGCCGATCACCCGGCTTGCGCTCGACGAATTAAATCGGGTGCGCAAGGCGGTCGGCTTCCTCTTTCAACAAGCGGCGCTCTACGACTCGTTGACCGTCGAAGAGAACGTCGCCTTCCCGCTGCGGCGCCACGTGGCGCTCGCGACAGACGAGCGCCGCGCCCGCGTGCGCGAGCTACTCGCACGAGTCGGGATGGAAGAAGCTATTGGCAAGATGCCCGGCGACCTGTCAGGCGGTATGAAGAAGCGCGTCGGGCTGGCGCGCGCGCTGGCGCTTGATCCCGAAATCATGCTGCTGGACGAGCCGACGGCGGGGCTCGACCCCATCACCGCCAGCGAGATCAACGAGTTGATCCGCGAGTTGCAGGAGGAGCGCCATATGTCTTCGATTGTCGTCACCCACGATATGCGCAGCGTCAAGAAGGTGGCCGACCGCGTCGCCCTGTTACATAAAGGTCGCATCGCCTTCGAGGGGACGCTCGCAGACATGAAGCAGAGCGAGCACCCGTTTGTGGCGAAGTTCATAGAAGAGTCCGGGGAGGTATGATCATGTCTAGCACCGTACGTCTTGGGGCATTCATTCTCTTGGCGCTGATCGTATTCGGCGTGATGGTCTTCCTGATCGGCGGCAAGCAATTCATCTTTAAGCGGACTTACCGCCTCAACGCGCCTTTCAACACCGTCGCCGGGCTTGAGGAAGGCGCGCCGGTGCGCGCCGGCGGTGTGCGCATCGGCACCGTCGAGAAGATCAACCTGCCGCATCAGCCCGATGACCAGGTGACGGTCGAGATGGCGCTTGAGCAGGCGACGCGGGAGGTGATCAAGAAGGACTCCGCCGCTTCAATCGAAACCGAAGGGCTGCTCGGCAACAAGTATGTGGCTGTCTCGTTCGGTTCCACAGAAGCTGAACCGGTGCGCGATGGCGACACGATTGCGGGCCGCCCGCCGCTCGACTACTCCGACCTGGCAAAGCATGCCGGCGAGGTGATCGACTCGGCGAAGGAAGCCATTGATGCGTCCAAGGTCGCAATTGCCAACGTCACCCAGGCGAGCGATTATCTGCGGGCCATCACCGGCAAGATCAACGACGGCCAGGGGACAATTGGCGCGCTCGTCAATGACCGCTCGATGTACAGTGGCCTGCAATCGACCGTTGCCAAGGCCCAGGCTGGCGTGACTTCTTTCAACGAAGACATGGAAGCCCTCAAGCATAACTTCTTCCTCAAAGGGTTTTTTAAGAGTCGCGGATACTTCGATTCCTCGCAGCTGACCGCCCACGCCGTCAGCAAACTTCCCGACCAGTCGCCGCTGAAGCAGTTCGTCTTCGATGGCAAAGACCTCTTCGAGAAGCCGGACAAGGCGAAGCTCGGCAAAGAGAAGTTGTTGAACCAGGTCGGGGCTTATCTGGAAAGCAACCCGTACGGCGTTGCCGTCGTCGTGGCGAACACCGGTGCGATGGGCGAGAAAGAAGCCAACTTGAAGCTCTCGCAAGCGCGGGCGATGGTCGTGCGGCAGTACCTCGCTCAGAGGTATAGAGTGGACGACTCACGCATCAAGACGATGGGCGCGGGAGAGGACGCTAAGGCCACAGACAAGGGGGGGCGTGTGGCGGTCGTCGTCTACTCGGCGGCCAGCCATACCGCGATGCAAGCGAAAAACAGATAGTCGCGGAAGATGCCCCGGCATCCGAAAGGAAAGATATAGTGAGCGAAAACCAGATTCTGGCGGCCCTTCCGCCTAGAGAACGAACATCACTCTTGAAGCAGACCGAGCGTGTTCCCCTGAACCAGGGAGATGTCCTCCACAAGCCAGAGCAGGCCACTCGCTTCGTCTATTTTCCCACTGCCGGTGTCGTCTCGATGCTCGGTTGCATTGATGACCGTAGCATTGAAGTCGGTACGGTAGGGAACGAAGGGATAGCCGGGGCAGCCGTCTTCTTAGGCATTAATAAGATGTACAACCTTGCCATTGTGCAAGTAGCGGGCGAAGCGATGAGAATCAGGGTGAAGGATTTCCAAAAGGCCGCTGCCCAGGACAACGTGTTGCATGGGCTACTCCACCTCTACACCTACACTCTGTTATGCCAGGCAACCTACTCCATCGCCTGCAACCGGTTCCACGACACCGAAAGGCGGCTGGCCCGGTGGCTGTTGCGGATCCGCGACCACGTCGGGGCGGGAAATTTCTACCTGACGCAGGAATTCCTCTCAAAGATGGTCGGGACGCCGCGCCCGCACATCACGACGGCGGCTGGCAACCTGCAAAAGGCGGGACTGATTCGCTACTATCGAGGCGATATTGACATCCTTGATGGGGATGGCCTGGAAAAGGTGTCGTGCCATTGTTACCGCACCATCAAAGATTATTACGATCATTCAATGAAAAGGTGATGCTGAGATGCGCTCGGACATAAGAGCGACAAAGGCTGTAACCCTCGGAAGCAGCTTAGGAATACTCAACCTGGATCATCTCCTGGTGCGCCAGTCTGCTTGAGACCAGCCGTCCTTTGTTTTCATCTCATCTGCAATTGCATTGACCTCCGCCGTTCAGTTCAGTACAATCTGTACATAAAAACAATGTTCTTTGTTCTGCAATAGTTTTATCGAGCTCGCCTCGGGCATTTTCAATATGACTCACCGAGGCCAGCCTTACCGGACGCTAAGTGATTAAATTGCCAAACGGGAAAACCGGAAGGCGCGCGTTATGGTAGGCGAGATCAAGCAAAGGGAAATTGTAAAACGACAAAGGCGGCCCGGCCACATGATCAACCATGTGGCCGGGCTTATTACGTGTGGGTGGAGGGCCGGCTTATGCCGCTGATGTGCGAACTGCCGAAGCCCGAGCCGCCGGTCGCGCCGCCGCCGGGTGATCTGCTGCCGCCGGGGCCTGAGCCGGCAGAGCCACCGTCGGACATAATCCCGACGCCTGAACTGCCGGACGAGCGGCGAAAAAACATGCCGCAGGAGAAAGCCGATGTCTAACCGAGACATCACCGGTCAGGTGCACCCGGAAGCGGGCCATGCTGTCGACCAGAATCGACGCAGGTGGGGCTCCTTGCGGCCACGCCACCCGGCGTCGGTCTGGGGCTGGCTCATCTGGGTGCTGTTCGTGCTGTTCCTTTACTTGTTCGTCGCCTACGTGCTCGTCCCGTGGTATCAGCCTGTGCCGACTGATGTGCCGCCGCCCGTGCCGAATAGCAACACGAGAAGGGTCTAATGAAAGTCGCCTGGGACACCCTGATTAAGCGTGCGGACCTGCTGCGAACACAAAGCCGTGACGTGGCAGAGCTGTTGACCTTTTACGCCAGGCTGCTTGGCACGCAGCAGCAAGTCTACGGGTTCATTTGCGGTCGGCGCGACTGGCACCCTTCGGGATCGCTGGCGCAGGATATCAACGACCTCTGTCCGGCCTTACGCCCACTGCTGGAGATGGTTGCGGCCAGTGGGCCGGCGCAGCTCGCCGACCAAGCGCGCCGTCTCAAGCAGATGAGCAGGGAAGATCAGAATGAATTGCTGCTGCGATATTGGCAGGCGCCCTCCGACACGCAGTTCTTTGCCAAGGCCTTCCTGCAACCATACGTCTGCCGGCTTGCCGAGATTGACCGCAAGCCGGCAGAGCGAAACTTAGAAAGCGGCGAGAATCGCTGCCCATTCTGCGCAGGCAAACCGCAACTTTCTGTGCTGAAGCCCCAGGATGCAGGCGGCGATGGCGGAGGTCGGCACCTGCTCTGCTCGACCTGCCTGTCGGTCTGGACTTTCCGTCGCGTCGTCTGCGCCAACTGCGGCGAAGAGCGCCCTGCGCAACTCGCCTATTTCCACACGCCGGAATACGATCATCTTCGCGTCGAATCATGCGACACCTGCGGCCATTATATTAAAGGCGTCGATCTCACGCGGCTTGGTGTCGCCGCGCCGCTGGTTGATGAGATTGCCGCTGCCGCGCTCGATCTGTGGGCGCGCGAGCATGGTTATACGAAGATTGAATTGAACCTCGTCGGGCTATGATTGCCACACAGCAAGGTGTCGGCCTGCGCCCACCTTGCAACCCGCCCGCACGTGCATGCGGCGGCCAAGCAACGGAGGTCATCATGGAAGTCTCCAGGAGAACGTTCATTAAAGCCACGCTCGCCGGCAGCGCCGGGCTGTCGGCTTTTGGCTTCAATCTCGCGCCGGTCTACGCGCAGACGCAAGCGCTGAAGATTGAGCGCACTTCTGAAACGCGCTCGACTTGCCCATACTGCTCGGTTAGTTGCGGCGTCATCATCCATACACTGAGCGACAAGGGCAAGAATTCGACGCCGCAGGTCGTCCACGTCGAAGGCGATCCCGATCATCCGATCAACCGCGGCACGCTCTGCCCAAAGGGCGCTTCGCTTGAGCAGGACATTCTCAATGAACGCCGCTTGATGAAACCGCAGGTGCGGCGTCCGGGCGCGACCGACTGGCAAGACATCTCGTGGGATGATGCCATCAATGAGATCGCCCGGCTGATCAAGAAGACGCGCGACGAAACCTTCATCGAAAAGGACGCGCAAGGGCGCACCGTCAATCGCTGCGAAGGCATCGGTTGGGCCGGCGGCTGCACCGACACCAACGAGTTGAATTACCTCGCCGTCAAGGCGATGCGCAGCCTCGGGGTGGTCTATTTCGAAACCCAGGCCCGTGTTTGACATGGCCCGACGGTCTCAAGTTTGGGACCAACTTTCGGGCGCGGCGCGATGACCAACGGCTGGATCGATATCAAGAACACCGACATGATGTTGATCATGGGCGGCAACCCCGCCGAGAACCACCCCTGCGGCTTCAAGTGGCCGGTCGAAGCCAAGCGCAACCGCAACGCCAAGATGATCGTCGTCGACCCGCGCTTCACGCGCACGGCGGCGGTCGCCGACCTCTTCTTACAGATCCGCGCCGGCTCAGACATCGCTTTCCTCGGCGGCTTGATCAACTACGCGATCAACAATAACCGTATTGCCTGGGATTACCTCAAGCATTACACCAACGCCGCCTTCATCATCAAGGACGGATTCGAACTGCCTGAAGAGGGACTTTTTTCAGGCTTCGATGCCAACACGCAGGTTTACGACAAGGCGACGTGGAATTACCAGGAGGGCGGCAACATGACGCCTGCTGCCGCACAATCGGCTGCGGGAGCCGGTTCTGCGTCGGTAACCTCTGCCGCCGGCGGTCAAGCTTCGACGTCGACGACTGGCGAACAACATCAGGCGGGACAGCAAGTCGCGTCGCACTTCGAGCAGAAGAAAGGGTCGGCGCAAGGCGGCGGAAGGCAGCCCGACGGCGCGTCGAAAGAAAAGAGCAATGGCGGCCAGGGGCCGCTCGGCGGCGGCCATCAGGCCGCCGGCGGGCCGGGCGCATCCGGGCAAGGTGGCCCCAACCCGCCGCCGCCGCTCCCGCCCAACACCGCCTATGATCTGTCGCTTCAGAACCCACGCTCGGTCTTTCAACTGCTCAAGCAGCAGTACGCGCGCTATACGCCGGAGATGGTCGAGCGCATCACCGGCATCGCGCGCGACCAGTTCCTCAGAGCCGCCGACCTCTTCACCTCCGTGCGCAAGGATGGCGACATGAAGAAGGCGGCGACGATCATCTACGCCGTCGGTTGGACGCAGCACACCTTCGGCACACAGATCATCCGCGCGGCGGCCATCCTGCAACTGCTGCTCGGCAACGTCGGGCGTGCCGGTGGCGGGGTCAATGCGCTGCGCGGCCACTCGAATATTCAGGGCGCCACAGACATGGGCGGCGTCTTCGACATCTTTCCCGGCTACCTGAAGATGCCGAACCCGACCGACAGCGACCTGGCGACTTATCTCAAGCGCACGACGCCGACCGTCTCAAAGCCCAGCGAATGGGATTCGTATAATTACTGGTCGAACACGCCAAAGTTCATGGTGTCGTACCTCAAAGCCACCTTCGGCGACGCGGCGAAGAAAGAGAACGATTTCGCTTTCCACTATCTGCCGAAGATCGACCGGCGCTATTCCTGGGTCGAGATGTGGGATCGCATGTACACAGGCGAAGTCAAGGGCCACATCGCCTTCGGCATGAACGGCGTGATGATCGGCCCGAACTCGCAGAAGAATATCGAAGCCTTAAAGAAGGCCGACTGGCTGGTCGTCTGCGAAATCTTTGCCGACGAGACGAGCGAGTTCTGGCGCTCGCCGGGCATCACCCCCGACGAGATGAAGAATATCAAGACGGCGGTCTACCGCCTGCCGGGCGCCGGGTTTGCCGAAAAGGACGGCACCTTCGTCAACTCGGCGCGCTGGCTGCAATGGAAGTACATCGCGCTGCCGACTCCGGGGCAGGCACGGATGGATCAGGAGATTCTGGCGCGAATCTTTTTAAAGGTGCGCGAGCTTTACCAGAAGGAGGGCGGCAAGTTTCCTGACGCGATCCTTAACGCCAGTTGGGCTTACTCGAACCCGACCAACCCGCCGCTCGCCGAAGTCGCCAAAGAGATCAATGGCCGGGCGCTCGCCGACCTCACCGACGAGAAACAGCCCGGCGTTACGGTCAAAGCCGGTCAGCAATTGCCGGGCTTCGCCTGGCTGCGCGACGACGGCACGACCATGTGCGGCAACTGGCTCTACAGCGGCTCATGGACTGAAGCCGGGGCGCAGTCGCAGCGGCGCGGCACCGACGACCCGTCGGGACTCGGCGTCTACGCCAACTGGGCATGGTCGTGGCCGGCGAATCGTCGCGTGATGTACAACCGCGCCTCGTGCGACCCGACGGGCAAGCCCTGGGACACGGAACGCAAGCAGGTCTGGTGGAACGAATCGGCGGGGCGCTGGGTTGGCAACGATGTGCCCGACTTCAAGGTGGACTCGAAGCCTGCCGAGCATATGGGGCCGTTCATCATGAACCCCGAAGGCGTCGGGCGCATCTTCGCGCCGCTGGCGGCTTTTGCCGAAGGGCCTTTCCCCGAACACTACGAGCCGATTGAAAGCCCGATCGCCAACCCGCTGCATCCGGCGCAATCTACCAACCCGGTGGTCAAGAAGTTCAAGACAGACATGGACAAGTATGGCACGCCCGACCAGGGCTTCGATGTGGTCTGCACCACTTATCGGCTGACGGAGCACTATCACTACTGGACGAAGAACAACCCGATGAGCGTCGAGCTGGTGCCGGAGCCGTTCGTCGAGATTCCCGCCGAGCTTGCCGATGAGATGGGCCTGCGCGGTGGTGAAACAGTCCGCGTCACCAGCGCGCGCAATTCTTACGTCGCCAAAGCGCTGGTGACGCGGCGCATCAAGCCGATGATGATCGACGGTAAAAAGATTTACCAGATCGGCATCCCCATCCACTGGGGCTATCGCGGCATCAAGGAAGACGAGGGCAAGACGGCGCTCGACCCGACCAACCTGCTGTCGCCGACGGTGATGGACCCGAACGCCTACACGCCGGAGTTCAAAGGCTTCCTCGTGAAAATCGAGAAAGCATGAAAGAGAGGCAGCCCGATGGACATTGAAAGAACCCTGCAAATCAAAGCCATCTCCGGTCATCCCGGCACCGTGCCCGGTCGTGACGCCAAGCGCGAACTGGAGGTCGCCAAGCTGATCGATGTGACCACCTGCATCGGCTGCAAAGCCTGCGAGGTCGCCTGCGTCGAATGGAACGACCACCCATTTCGCGAGACCGTTTTCGATAACACCTACCAGACGATGCCGACGACCGAGTGGAACTATTACAACCTTATCAAGTTCAACGAGCACCAGGACGGCGACGGCAATTTGATGTGGCTGATGCGCAAAGATCAATGTATGCACTGCGCCGACCCTGGCTGCTTGCGCGCCTGCCCTGCCGATGGAGCGATTGTGCAATACGCCAACGGCATCGTCGATTTCCAACAACAGAACTGCATCGGCTGCCAGTACTGCGTCTCGGGGTGCCCTTTCAACATTCCGCGCTTCAACACGGTCACCAAAAAAGTCTACAAGTGCACACTCTGCTCGGATCGCGTCGGTGCAGGGCTTGAGCCGGCCTGTATCAAAGCCTGCCCGACCGGCTGCCTGCACTTCGGAACGAAAGACGAGATGAAGGCGATGGCCGAAACGCGCGCCGCGCAGTTACGCAACGACCCGCTGTTCCCCCGACCGAATGCCGGCGTCTACGATCCGCAGTCCATCGGCGGCACGCATGTGCTCTACGTGCTGCACGACATCACCCAGCCGGAATTGTATGGCGGATTACCAGCCAATCCGCAGATCCCTGTGAGCTTCACCTTCTGGAAATACCTGGTCAAGCCCATCGGCCTGTTTATCGCGCTGATGGGGTTGCTGGCGGTTTTCTTCCACTACATCTTCACCGGCCCGAAGCTGCCGCAGCCCGAAGCCCCCGTGCGAGAGGAGGAGCGATGACAACATCGGTTGAGCAATTCGATGAGCGGGCGCGTCGCGGCTTCGGTCGTCTCGGACGCACGACGGTGCATGAAGGCGAGTTGTTGCGCCATCCCGTCTACACGCGCTTCCTGCACTGGACGGTGGCAATCTTCTTCTTCCTGGCGCTGCTTTCGGGGCTGGCGATCTATTCGCCCTGGTTGTTCCGCTGGCTGACGCCGCTGTTCGGCGGCGGGCCGATGACGCGGCTCTTGCACCCGTGGTTTGGGCTAGGATTGGTCATCGCCTACTTCTTTCAGTTTTTGAACTGGCTTCAGCTTATGCGTTGGACGGCGGCTGACCGCAAGTGGCTCGGTCACCTGCCTGAATACGTCAAGGGCGGCGACACGGTCGAGCCGGAGTACGTCGGCTTTTTCAACGGCGGCCAGAAGCTCCAATTCTGGGAGATCGTCATCGGCGCGGGCGTCCTCTTGATCACCGGCCTGTTCATGTGGTTCCCGGAAGTCTTCGGACGCCTTGCGGTCGCCATCGGCTATGTGCTGCATGACCTCTCGGCGTTAATTATGCTGGGCGGCATCTGGATTCACATCTACCTGAGCACGGTCGGGCAGCCGGGGACGCTCAAGGCGATGACCCGCGGCGCGGTGACGCGCGCCTGGGCGTGGACGCACCATCCGGCGTGGTATAGGGACGCGACCGGGCGCGACCCGCGCGAAGATTACCAGCGTGCCGTCGAACGTCAACGCCGGCGGCGCGAAAGCGACGCCAGCGAGCCCGCCGCCGGCCCGCCGCCGCGCGAGCCCTAGACCGCTATGGTGTAGCTTTCTGTGTGACGCCTGTTCATGCCCTGCAAGCGGCATCGCCATGCCGGCGTATGCTTGAGCGATTTCTCCCCGCCCGTGCTTGTCTGATCCGATCACCTCAGTAAAGGAGATTGCTGCCATGAAGAAGTCACTGCGTTTGCTTCTGTTGCTGGCGCTGTTTGCAGGCCCGGTTCTTGCGCAACAGCCGGCGCCGCAACTTACCGCACCCAACCCGCTCGTTCGGCTTCTACAATCGAAAGGGATCATCACCGAGCAGGAGGCCGCGCAGCTCAACAGTGCGGCCTCTCCGGCTGAAGCGGAACAGCAATTGGCGAAGCTGCTGCTCGCCAAGGGCGTCATCAATCAACAGGAGTATGAACAAGCGCTTTCGGCTCTGGGAGCCAGTTCTGTGCCCTCCGGTGTGCCGCGCGTGGCGAATGCCGCTGTGCATGCGCCTGACCTGGCGGGCGTAAGCCAACCATCGGCCATTCCTGCCGCATCGGCGAGCCACAGCGGGCTAGCCGTCAACGTCGGCAATCCGCATACCGCCAGCGCCAACGCCTCGCCGCAACAAGAGCCGAAAGTCGTGGCGGCGGTGGCGCCGCTGCGCGTGTTGCCAATTACAGTGCCGAAAAAAGAAGGCTTGATCCCTAACATCAAGCTCGGCAGCGGCGCACGCCTGCGGCCTTATGGGTTTTTTAAAGTCAGCGCCGCCGAGCAGACCGCTTCGCATGGCGGGCGCGTCTTCGGCAGCAACGATTTTCCGCAAGGGCCACTGCTGCTGGGCGACACAGGGCCAGATGCTGACGCGCAATTTCATATCAAAGATCGCGCTCTGCGGCTCGGCGTTGATTTCGAGTGGCCCGAACTGGCCAAGAGCTTGACGCTCACCGGCAAGCTCGAATTCGATTTCGAAGGCAACTTCACGAACGTCAACAACCGCAACATCAGCGCCAACCGTTCATCGCAGCCATCGCTCAGATTGGCCTGGGTGCGAATGGACACGCGGCTCGGCACCACGCCGGTCTTTGTGCAGTTCGGGCAGGACTGGTCGATCTTCGGCTCATCAACGTTGATGGATTTATTCGAGACGACCGGCTTCGGCTTCGCGCAGGGTAACCTCTACGAGCGCATGCCGATGTTCCGTACGGGCGTGCAGTTCGGCAAAGGCGATTTCAAAATCCAGCCAGAGTTCGCCATCGCGCTCTCGTCATTCGGCGAGCCGGGATTGGACGCGGATCAACGCACGCGCTTCGGCGGTCGCGTCGGCGCGGAAAGCAATCAGCCGGAGTTGCAAACCCGATTGGTCTTTCAGTTCCCGCTGTCACACGCGGCGGGCGTCGTGCCGGCGCAAATTATCTTCAGCGCTGATCACGCCAAGCGCGCCGAGATCGTCGAACGCTCGGTGCTGCCAATCGGGCCGATCCTCGGCGCTTTCCCGAATGGGGTACGGCTTACCAGCGAGCGCAACGCCTGGTCGGCGGAGATGCAACTGCCGACGCCCGCCGTCACCCTGGTCGGCAAGTATTATCGCGGCGGCGATCTGCGGTACTTTTTTATGGGGCAGTTCAATGATGTCTTCACCGATCTCGGTGGTGCCGCGCCGCTCGGCTCCGCGCTGAGCTTTGCCGGTCGAACGATTCCCTTCGGCCTGCTCGGCGGCAAGGTGGTGGCAGCGACGCTTGAGCCGGTGATGGGGCAGGGCGGCTTCCTGCAACTCGGCTTCCCCCTGTCGCGGTGGTTCGGCGCCGAGCCGGGCACGCGCTCTGCCGGCTGGACCTTCTATCTGACCGGCGGCATGGATTCGGCGTTCGCCAAAGACGCCGTGCGCGCCAACGGTCTGCTCAGGACGGATCACGGCTCGGCGCAACTGCGTTACAAGATCAACCAATGGGTGTCGTTCGTCCATGAAGTTACTTATCTGGATACGCGGACGGCGGGTAGCCTGACCAAGCTGTTTCGCGGCGCGCCGGCTCACGTCGCGCACGCCTGGCGCAACGAGTTCGGCACGATCTTCACCTTCTGATTTCGAGCGAGCAAGCGAAGATGAAACAGACAGTCAATCCCACGTACAGCTTTCTGCTCGACACCTACGAGACCGAGATATTGAAGATCGTCGGCATCTGGCGGGCCTTTCCTGAAAGTGCGATGGATTACCGCCCGCATCCGAAGTCTCGCAGTGTCATCGAGCAAATGGAGCATCAGATTCAGTCTGAGAGCCGCTGGATGAAGACCATGCTCGGCGTTGACACCGGCGACCCGAATCCTGCCGAGATGACCAGGCAAGGCTTCATCGATAAATACCGGATAGATGCCAAGCAGCGACTGTTAATCATGCGGGACAAGCCTGATGACTGGTGGCGGGAGAGCGTCAGTTTCTTTGACGTGGTACGCCCGCGCGCATGGGTGCTGACGCGGCGCATCACTCATTCGGCCCACCACCGCGGCCAGTTGGGGGTGTACCTGCGACTGCTCGACCTGCCGCAGCCGTCGGTCTATGGCCCGACCGCAGATACCGGCGACCGGGTCATTTACTCGTTTGATGGCTAAACGGCAGATGCGCCCTGGAGCTTCCTGGTTTCCTGAATCGCTCAGCGAAGGCGACCGCTTTTGTAGTGAGTGCCGGCCTTCAGGCTAGTGCTATCTTCATTTCATAAGACGTAGCGCCAGGTCTTAGTTGTCGGGCTCCGCTTTCCTGAGGCGATGATCGCCCACAATTTTTCCGTGACTTCAAAAATAACTTATACTATACTGGCCGCGAAGAATCGTGGGGCAAGTTGTTACATCCCAGAGATTAGCCATTAACAGATAAAGATATGGCTAAAGACTTGAAGCTAGATGCAGTATCCCTCGGCATTTTATTCTAAGCTTCAATTCACTATGATAATTGTCCTATATGATCCTGGAGGAAGGACGATCTCCGTTTCTCATCATCCGTTGTGCGGCGCTGTCTCCGCTGAGTAACCGGAAACGGTGCGGTTGACCGAGAGGTGATCGCATGGCCATCGTCTGCGCAGACAGCAGCCAAAGCGTAGTTCGTCTGATTTCAAGTACCCAGAAACCAGAGCAGCACTTTTCAACCGTTATTCAGTATGAAAAGGAAAGTCCTATTAGCCTCTTCCGCCAGCCCCTACCCGGTCGTGACCAGCGGGTGTGAAAGGCTCATTGTAGACTATCAACTCCACCTGCTGTCTGATTACGATGTTTATTTTCTGCTGACCGGCCCGGAAGCCTGGCAGCCGCTCGCCTTGTTTCATCGTGACCAGCTCATCTCGACCAGCCTCGCCATCGAAGAGCTAGTGGCCTGTGATTTTGAATTTGCTCTGTTCATCGGCTTCAAGGGAAATGAATTCACGCGCCAACTGGTCGCTCAAATCCCCTCCTTCTGCCTGACTGATACGCACCCGCGAGACGATCTGCCCGACTCCCTGTTCAAGGGGATCATGACGCATCGCAGCACCAGTCCGCATAAAGATACGTTGCTTTTGGGCGCCTGCTATAACTCAGACATTTTCTCTCCCGACCGGCGGCAGGAAGAGTTTATTTTATCTGTAGCCCGTATCCACGCGGATAAGAACCAACTGGAATTAGTCAGCGGCTACAAAGAGCGGATCTACGAAAAATACGGCCTGCCTTTGTACCTGGTGGGCGGCGTCGGCGACGCAGATTATTTCCAGCAAGTGGGCCAATACATTGATCAAGTCAGCGTTTGCTCAACCATAGACCCTCTGGCGCCGTTGGCCAAGACCGCCTGGAAACCTCCCGAACAGATCGCCTCTCTCTGTAACCGCGCAAGGCTATTCGTCATGGCTTCGCCGAAAGAGAGCTTCTGTATCGCGCTGATCGAGGCCCTGGCCTGTGGGACGACTTGTGTAATCAATGGCAATTACTGGGGCTTTGACGAAGCCGATATCAGGCCGCACGTTTATGGCAACACCACCGCAAAGCGGGGCCTGTTCCTAGACCTGCTGGACGAGGCCTTGAGCCGCGACGTCCGCCTGGATGGCTCGGCATGGGCGAAGAAATTTTCGCTGAAAGAAACCAGAAAGCCGCTCTTGGCCTTTATCCATGATCGGCTTTAAAACGGCATAGCAGCCGGCGTTGGAGGGGCGCTTCCGGGTTTGACGTATGCGAACGAGATTGTTCACCACACCGGTGCAGAGCACAGCCGACATCAAAGATTTCTTTGACCGGGCGGCGCCCGCGTATGCCGAGCAACACGGTCATCCTGATCGCCTGCTCAAGTATCGCGTCGGCTTGATCAAACGCCACGCCCGCCCGCGTGACCATGAAGTCGTCCTCGATGTGGGTTGCGGCAATGGCCATCACCTTCAGGCGCTGGCTGGCGACATCGGCCAGGGCATCGGCATTGACCTGTCTCCGGCGATGATCGAAATTGCCAAAGCGCGGCAGCGGGAGTCCGCCGAGCCGGCAAGGCTCAGCTTTCTCAGCGACAATGCCCAGACGCTCGGGTTGCTCGCCGCCGAGTCAATTGATCTGGCGATCTGTGTAGGCGCTTTCGAGCACATGCCCGATAAGCCGGCGGTTATGGCCAATGTGCGCCGTGTGCTCAAGCCGCGCGGGCGGTTCTTCTGCCTGACGATTAACGGCGGCCATGTCTGGTATCAGCAGCTCGCCCCCCGGCTCGGATTGGCGACCTGTCACCTTTCGACCGACAGGTTCTTAAACCGCGATGAACTGGTGCGCCTGCTGTCCGAATCCGGGTTCTCTCGTGTCCAGGTCGGCTGCTGGACGTTCATTCCTAGAGGCGATATGCCCGCCATGTGGGGGACGGTCTGCCGTGCGCTGGATCTGCTCGGCAGGCTGTTCCGAGTGCCCGCCTGGCGCGGCGGCTTGTGGGTGTGCGGTTGGAAAGCAGAGTGACCCGCGACTGTCGTTCAGTCCATACTGGCGGATCGGCTACGGTCCGGCGGCGGCGGCTCGGAGCTTGGAGGCCAAAGTGATGTCCGACGAGGTGAAAGTAACCCAAATCGCGTCCGCTCGTATCCCGACGGCAAGCGGCCAGGCTCAGCTACTCCTTTATGCGAGCAACCAGGACGAGAAGGAGCACCTTGCTTTGCTCATCGGCGATGCCGCTCGTCAGCAAGACGTGTTGGTGCGGGTGCATTCGGAGTGTTTCACCGGCGACGTGTTAGGCTCGCTGCGCTGTGATTGCGGCACCCAATTAAGTCAGGCAATGGAGCTAATGGCGGAAGCCGGTCAGGGCATTCTCATCTACATGCGCCAAGAGGGGCGCGGCATCGGCTTACTCAACAAGCTGCGCGCTTACAACCTTCAGGATCAGGGCTTCGACACCGTCGAGGCGAACCTGTTGCTGGGCCACGGTGCCGACGAACGCGATTACACGATTGCGGCGCTGATCCTCAAGCATCTCGGCATTCATTCCGTGCGCCTGCTGACCAACAACCCGTCGAAGACGGAGGGCCTGGAGCGCTGCGGGATTACCGTGAGCGCCCGCCTGCCCTTGCAATCCGGTGTCACTTCCGAGAACGCCGCTTACCTGCTGACCAAGGCACAGAGAATGCGCCATCTGCTCAGCCTCGACCGAGCCGAGGTCGCAATGGCCGCCGCCGGCCATCGCTCGAACGGGCAACGACGCCCTGCGCCGGTGGCGCACCCCCAGCCAACTATCCCGGATGATCGCTTCGACGGTTTGTTGGCCAGGCTGTCCGACTGTGACCGACACCCCGACCGCCCCTTTGTCACGCTCAGTTATGCGCAGAGCGTTGATGGCTGTATCGCTGTGCGCTCGGGCGAGCCGCTGGCTCTGAGCGGCAGGGAATCATTGCAACTGACTCACCGACTGCGCGCCGCCCATGACGCCATCCTCGTCGGCATCGGTTCGGTGCTGGCAGACAATCCGCGACTGACGGTGCGGCTCGTCGAAGGCAAAGACCCGCAGGCCATTGTTGTAGACAGTCAGTTGCGCTTGCCACTGACCGCAAACCTGCTGCGCCGCGGCCCGGGGACGGTCTGGGTAGCGACGACGGAAGCCGCCGACCGTGAACGTCAGAAGCAGCTAGAGGCGGCAGGCGCCCGCGTCCTGCGCCTGCCGGTGGATGCGCAGGGGAAGGTTGATCTGGCGGCCCTGCTGCGACATCTTGCCGAGTTGGGCATCAACCGCCTGATGGTCGAGGGCGGCGCGGGCATCATCACCAGCTTTCTCGCCGAGCGGCTGGTTGACCAGCTCGTGCTGACGGTGGCGCCGATGATCGTCGGCGGCCTGGCTGCCGTCAGCCGCTCGGACCGTTGCGAGCCCATAGGGTTCCCGCAGCTTCGTAATCCGCATTACCAATCACTGGGGGACGACCTTGTCCTTTGGGGAGACCCGGATTGGAGAGAAGCGTGAAGCGACTGGCTCTCTACTTCCGCGCGCCCTACGAAGTCTCTGTGAGCGAAGAGTCCCTGCCGGCCCCACGCGCCGGCGAGGTTTGCGTCGAGACGCTGGTCTCGGCGATCAGCGCCGGCACTGAGGGCCTTATCTTTCGCGGCCAGATGCCGGATGGGCTCTGCGTTGACGAGACGATTCCGGCGCTCGCCGGCCCGTTCGGCTACCCGCTGAAGTATGGCTACGCCGCCGTCGGGCGGGTCATCGCCCTCGGTGATGAGGTCGCGCCGGAGTGGCAAGGCAAGATGGTCTTCGCCTTTCAACCGCACGCCAGCCACTTCCTCAGCCCGGTCGCCGACCTGCTGTCGGTGCCGGCGACGCTCTCGGCGGAGGAAGCCGCGCTGTTGCCGATGATGGAGACGAGCGTCAGCTTTCTGATGGATGGCCAGCCATTGATCGGCGAGCAGGTGGCCATCTTCGGGCAGGGGCCGGTCGGCTTATTGACAACCGCGCTGCTTGCACGGCTGCCGCTGGCGAGCCTGTTGACGCTCGACCGCTACGCGCTACGACGGAGGAAATCCCTGGCGATGGGGGCGCATGCCAGCCTCGACCCCGAAGCCGCCGGAGCCAGTGACCAGTTGGCGGGCTTGCTGCAAAAGGATCGGCCCTACGCCGGCGCCGACCTGATCTACGAGCTGTCCGGCAATCCCCAGGCTCTGGATCAGGCGATTGCGAGCTGCGGCTTCGAAGGGCGCATCATCATCGGCTCGTGGTATGGTCGGCAAGCGGTCGGCCTGAACCTCGGCGGGCGTTTCCACCGTAGCCGCATACGACTCATCAGCAGCCAGGTCAGCACCATCGCGGACGGCTGCCGGGGGCGCTGGAGTAAGCCCCGCCGCCTGCAAACCGCCTTGCAGATGCTTGAGCAGATACGCCCGGCGCACTTGATCACGCACCGCTTCCCGCTGGCTCAAGCGGCGCAGGCTTACGCGCTGCTCGACCGGCATCCGCAGGAGGCCATTCAGATCATGCTAACCTACGACGGTCAGCGGCTTTGAGTCGTCGGCAGCCGGAGAAGGTCACGATGTATAGATTGTCTGTGAGACGAAACTTGCGCGCCGAGCACTTCCTGGTCGGCGGCGACGGGGGGCCGGAGAATCAGCCGCATGCGCATGACTACCTGGTCGAGGTAGAACTTGAAGGCGCGGCCCTAGACCGGCATGGCTATCTGCTCGACATTGTTGCGGTCAAGGCGCAGTTGGAATCTCTGCTGAATTACTTCGGCAGCCGGCGGCTGAATGACCTGCCGGAGTTTGCCGGCTTGAATCCCAGCCTCGAACAGTTCGCGCGTATCTTCTGCCAACGCCTTGCGGGGCAGATCGCGGCGCCGAACTTGAGCGCCATCACGACGAAAATCTGGGAAGACGAAAGCGCCTGGGCGGCCTATCGGCAGGAGTCTGCATGCGCGTCGGACTGATGATTTATGGTGACCCGGAGACGCTGACGGGCGGCTTTCTCTACGACCGCCGGCTCGTCGCTTACTTGCGGGAGCAGGGCGATGCGGTCGAGATGATCTCGCTGCCGTGGCGAAGCTATGGCCGCCACCTGGCGGATAATCTGTCGCCCCGCCTGTGGCGCCGCTTGCGGGCGGCGCGGCTCGATGTGCTCATTCAAGACGAGCTGACTCACCCTTCGGTGTGGCTGATGAACCGTTGGTTGAAGCGCCGCGTTGATTATCAGATCGTCACACTCGTACACCTCCTGCGCGGCAGCGAATCGCACGGGGCTTGGCGCAAGCGAATCTATCAGGCGGTCGAGCGCCAATACTTCAAGACCGTGGATGGCGCAATCTTCAATTGCCACACGACGCGCGAAGCCGTAGAGCAACTCACATGGCACGAGGTTCCCGGCGTAGTCGCTTATCCCGGAAGCGACCACTTGCTCTATGAAGTCTCTCTGGCGCGGGTGGCCGAGCGGGCGCAGCGGCCCGACCCTTTGCGCATCATCTTTGTCGGCAACGTGCTTCCCGGCAAAGGGCTGGACACGTTGATTGAAGCATTGCGCCGCTTGCCGCCTGGCAGTTGGCGGTTGACGGTCGTCGGCAGCCTGACAATGGATCGGGCGTTTGCGCGGCGCATTCGCGAGCAGCTTGCCCGCGCCGGACTGACGGACTCGGTGGCCCTGGTGGGCGCCGTGTCGAACGAAGAGATCGGCGGCTATCTCGACAGCAACCACCTTCTGGTCGTGCCGTCACGTTACGAGGCCCTGGGCATTGTCTACCTTGAGGCGATGGCTTGCGGCCTGCCGGTCATAGCGACGGCGGCGGGCGGCGCGCACGAGATCGTGCGCCACGGCGAGGTCGGGTTCTTGACTCCGCCCGGCGACGCCGACACGCTCGCCGGCTATCTGCGGCGAATTCAGCAGCAGCCGGAACAACTGCTGGAGATGAGCCTTGCGGCTTATCATCACAGCCGCGCCCACCCGACGTGGCAACAAAGCTTCTTGTCGGTGCGCGACTACTTGCAATCGCTGGCCAGAAATCGCAGCAGGTCCTGGTCAGTCCAGACCGTCGAGCGGGGGTGAATTGCAGCACTCCTGATAAGCCGAATGATTCCGCGGGCGCCGCGCCACCATGAGACGACGAACCCGCGCTGGAGGTTAGTAATTTTGATCACCTACAACGAAATTCCGGCATATTACGACTGGCTGTCGCGCTACGTCCAACTCGCCAACTGGCTGGCGTATCGCGACCGCTTCGCCAGCTTCACCATGCACAAGCAACTGGCGGTGCCGCAGCAGAGTGAAGCGGGGCGCGCACGGACGGCGGGATTGGAGCACGTCAACGACCGGCTGCTTGCCGCCGCGCAACTGCCTGCGCAGCCGCGCGTGCTCGACGCCGGCTGCGGCTTTGGAGGAACGATCTTCCACTGGCACCACCACATCGGCGGCAACTACGATGGGCTGACCTTGAGCCGCGTGCAACTGGGTGTGGCACGGCGCGAAGCCCGCCGGCGCGGAATCGAGAGCGATTGCCGCTTCCACTTGCAAAGTTATGATGCGCCCGTAGCCGGCGAGTATGACGCCGTCGTCGCCATCGAATCGCTCATCCATTCGCGCGGCCTCAACACCACAATCCCGAACCTTGCCGCGAGCCTGCGGCCCGGCGGCCTGATGGTCATCCTTGATGACATGGCCAAAGGCGACATCGATGGCGAAGCGCCTTCTGAGGCGCGGGCCTTGCGCGATCATTGGGGCTGCGCACATTACCACACACAACAGGACTACTGGCAGGCTCTAGGCCGCGCCGGCCTGGAGGTGGTTCACGAGGAAGACCTCACGCCGCAAGTACAACCGCGGGACCCGGCGCTGCTCGAACGGCTGGGGAAGAAGTACGACCGACTCTACAAAACAATCCCGCTGACCTCTGCGCGCACCGTGTTGTCGGCTTATATCGGCGGCCTGGCGCTGGAATGGCTCTACCTGAAAGCGCATGTGTGCTACCGACTGGTGGTAGCGCGCAAGGGCGCAGGGCGGGAATGAAAGGCTGAGCAGCGGATATGACGATGATGCCTGGGTACATCAGCCCTTACGAATCATGCACGGAAGTCTGCGGCAATCTGGAGCGGCCAGGGCTGGCGCTCGACATGCCCCTCTGGGTGGATCACACACGAGAGGAGACGACCATAGACCAGGCCGCTATCGAGGCGCAGCTTGCCCGCTTCGATCTCGGCGGCAAGAACCTCCTGCACGTCGGGGTAGGGAATTCAAAATTCGCCGGACGTTTCGCCGGACAGGTCAACCTCATAGACGGCGTGACGGTGAGTCGGGCGGAGAAGGCCGTCGCCGATTCGCAGGGGATCGGCAATTACGCGGTTTACTTGCTCAATAAATACAGCAGGGAATTCATCCTGACGATCAAGAACCGCTTCGACTTCATCATTGACAACAACATGGCGAGCTTTGCCTGTTGCAAGTTCCACTTTTACCTGATGCTCGATAACTACGTCTGGTCGTTAAAGCCGGGCGGCCAGATTCTCACCGACCAGAGAGGCATGGACTGGGTCATCGAGGAGCCGCGCTGGAAACTGACCTATGAGGACCTCCAGGCGCTGGCCGAGAAATTCCCTTTGCGGGCCGCGCGCCTTAGCGACACGGTCTTTTCGATGCAGGTACGCAAATGACGCTTGCCGCAACGCGAAAGAGAGGAGCGGATGGGCCTGAACCCTTATTTGAAGATGCTGGGATTCGGCGCTACGGATCGAGTCGTCTTGATCAATGCCGATGACATCGGCATGTGCCAGGCGACGCTGCCGGCCTTCCTCGATCTCGCGGACGGCGGGCTAATCACGGGCGCATCGGTGATGGTCCCGTGCCCCTGGTTCCCGGCTGTGGCTGAGTGTTGTCGGCGTCGCCCGGGGGTTGATATCGGCGTCCACCTGACGCTCACGAGTGAATGGGATGGTTACCGCTGGGGGCCGATCTCGACCCATGACCGGGCGTCGGGGCTGATCGACGCGGAAGGCTATTTCTACCGCAATCAATCTATGTGGGAACGCCGCGACCCGCAGCCGATTGACGCAGAGATGCGCGCGCAAGTCCGCCGCGCCAGGCAGGCGGGCCTCGACCTGACGCATCTCAACGCGCACATGTTTGCAACCCTCGATACGAGGCTGGTTGACCGCTACGTCGGCCTGGCCTTCGACGAGCGGTTGCCGGTGCTGATGGTCAGGCAGCCGCAGTGGGTCGAAATTCTTTCCGAGCGAGCTATCAGTGAGTGGGAAGCGCAGGGGCTTCCGGTCTTCGATCACATGCGAGAAATGTATCTGAACCGGCCCGCCGAAGGTCGGTTAGAGCAAGCAAAGGAGATTTTTGACGACCTGCCGGCGGGCTTGACTTATTTGATGATCCACCCGGCACAGGACACGCCCGAATTGCGGGCCATTACCGATGATTGGCCGCAGCGAGTGGCGGATTATCAAACCTTCATGAGCGCCGAGTTGCGTGACCACGTGAAAGAATCCGGCGTCCGGGTGATCGGCTGGCGGGCGCTGCGCGATGCCATGCGGGCGGGGCTCGGCACGGCGCCGCTGTAATTCCGCCGACCGTGCTTAGCCGATCGGCAGGGCTTGATCTCGCCGCGCCAGGTCATTGGCGAACTGAATTGCCTGCCTGGGTCATCCGGGCTACGGTCGGGCGCTTGCGGGTGCACTTTTTTAGTGACTTTTGTTATTAAAAAATTATATGATAGGCGCGCATCAAACAACGACGGCAAAGCATTCATCCGTCAATCAAAACCTTTTGCCTTAACCTTGAGCGCATGGCTCTTTCGCGCTCATTCTTGAGCCTACCTGTTTTATGTGAGTCTTCTAGGCTTTTTGAGGCAAAGGCTACGATTCTGTCTCTCAGGTACAGGAGACGAGCTTATTATTTAACGATCAGCGGTCAGGGCGAAGCATCCGGGCGCAGGGTTCTGCCCGCTGATGATTGGCAACTGACCATACACCCTGAAGGAGGTGACTTGTGGCACAAATCGAAGTCCAAATCGTCAGGAATGGAAATGTCGTCAGTGTTCAGCCGACTCCGCAGCCGGTGACTTCGGTCGACATCCTTTTCTGGTCGAACACCGACGAGCAACAGGCGCACCAGCCGGCGCCGGTCGATAACACCGGCAAGATTACGAATGCGGCGGCCTGGATGCCCAATCCGATCCCGGCAAAGCTCAAGGACCAGGATGCCCCGTGCTCGCGCGGCCTGACCTTTGACCCGCCGTCTTCTAGCGGGACCCCCTACAACGTCAGTTACGCTTGCGCCCTGCACCCCACCGTGACGTCCGAGAAGGGTGTAATCAAAGTCAATTCCTAAGGAGGAGGCATTTATGGCAAAGTCGGATGAACGAGAACTCCAGGAGGTCGAGGCGGCGCAGGCCGCCCCGGCGACAAAAGCGGAGCGAATCCGCGCCACCCGCCGGCAGTTTCTGCAACAGGCTCTAGCCGTCACGTCCGGCATCGCCCTGGCCGAGATTCTGCCGCCCGCCCTGTTGGCCGCCGAGCCTCAGGGCGCGACCTGTCCAACCGGCCTGCCGGAGCTGGTCAAGGTCCAAGAGCTCGACAGCCAGGGGACGGGGAAACTACAGGCCGTCATCAAGGTGCTCAATGGCAACCGCGTCGTCCCCGGCAGGACCGACAATCCCATGCTGCGCTACTTTGCCGGCTTCAAGCCTACAGACCTGCGCAACCCCGTGTGGCCGGACGCGGCGCAGAAGAATAATGTCGGGCCGGGCCCGACGCTGCGCTGCGAGATCGGCGACAGCGTGCAGATCACCCTGCTCAACGAAGTCAACGTCGGGGCCTTCCAGGGGTCGCTCTATTCCGGCGAACAGGGCTCAACCACGGGCTGTGATGAAGTCACCAAGGCAGGCTCGACCGCCACGACCGACACCAACTGGTATCCGGCCAACGACCTCTATCCCAACTGCTTCCATGCTTCGAGCGCCTCGAATCTCCACTTCCATGGGACGCACGTCACGCCGTCAACCACCGGCGATAACATCCTGGTCAACATCCAGCCGCAGGCGAACCTGACGCCCGACAAAGAGAAGCAGATCGTGGACTGGTTCGAGAAGGGGGTCTTCAGCAAAGGCGAGGCCGTCAAGAGCTATAATGAACTGCCGGACGAATGGCGGAAGGATCAGATGGGGCCTGCCAACACCCCGGAGGGCGGGCTGGTCGGCCAGTATGACAAGACCGCGCCTTTCAATGGCGGCAACGGCCTCCCCGATAAGTTGAAGTTATGGCCCAAGAATGACGCCACCATCAAGGCGGGCGAATGGCCGCAGTACTTCGTCGGCTCCTACCCCATCTGCTTCCGCGTCCCGAGGTATAAGAAGGGAGACCCGGCGCTCCAGATGGGCCAGGCTCCGGGGACGCACTGGTACCACGCGCACAAGCATGGCTCGACCTCCGTAAACCTCTTCAACGGCATGGCCGGGGCGCTGATCATCACCGACAACCAGCCCGGCGGCTACGACCGGGTGCTGCGCGAATATTACGGGGAACAGGGCGGGTTGCCGGAGAAGGTCCTCGTCTTTCAGCAGATCGGCGACACGATCGAGATGATGGTCGCCAACCAGAACGCGGTGGCGGCGCCGCCCTTGTTCATTAACGGGCAGAAGACGCCGGTCATCAAGATGCGGCCCGGCCAGACGCAGTTGTGGCGCATGATCAACGCTACGGTGTCGACGTTTCTCACCGGCCAGTTCGTGGCTTGCGGCACCAGCACGGGGAATCTGAACTGCCGGCAGACGGCGCAGGATGGAGTGCAGTTGTCGCGCTCCAACTACGCGAAACAGGTGCTCGGCAACACGGGCCAAACGCCCATCGCTTCTACTCAGCCGATGGCACCGGGCAACCGCATCGACCTGCTCGTTCAGGCACCGAGGGCAGCGGGCACGTATGTAATGCAGACCATCGGCAACAGACCCGCGCCGCTCCTGTATGTCTCGGTCGAGGGGACGGAGGTCTTCCCCAGAAACTTCCCTGCTGAGGGGTGGTTCCCCGACATGCCGGAGTTCCTGCGCAGAGACATCACCGCCGAGGAGGTGCAGGTGCGGCGCGAGCTCAACTACGGCACCTACGTGCCGAACATTCCGGGCCAGCTCCGCCAGCCGCCGTTGCGCATCTGGACGATCAACGGCAAGCAGTTCGAGGACGGCGTCATCAACCAGCAGATCAAGCTGGGCGCGGTCGAGGAGTGGACGATCTTCAACACGACGACGCAGGCCGCCCATCCCTTCCACATCCACGTCAACCCGTTCCAGGTCGTCGAGATCTACGACCCGAACACGATGACGGCACCGCTGAGGCTTCAGCCGCCGTTCGTCTGGTGGGACACCTTCCCCATCCCCAAGGCGAAGCAGGACTCGAAGACCAAGAACGTCATCGCCAGCGGCTACTTCAAGATGCGCAGCCGCTTCGTTGATTTCACCGGCCTGTACGTGAATCACTGCCACATCCTCGGCCACGAGGACCGCGGCATGATGCAGTTGGTCGAGGTCTGCAAGGACCTGGCGAACTGTGGCACACATACGCATCTGAGCCATCACTAACCCGTGCCCCTGCGCACGGGTCCGTGTAACTGATCATCCCTGGCTGTCGCTCAGTCGGGGATAATCAGGCGCGTGCGGCAATGAGGACAAGGCTTCTCACCTGAGCAAGGTTTCTGATCATTCCGGCCATACTACACTGGAGCAGCAATGAGCCGCCAGGATGGCATGATTTATGTCAAACAACAGGGCGCCATGCGCACGGGCACGAACCTCGTCAAGTTTGCGCTCGAAGAAAATTTCACCAATGTGCGCGTGCTGGTGAACATCGGGCGTTGGAAACACGCCGGTGCCGAGACTCCCTTCAACTGGCAGGGCCTGGACTGGGAAGGCGAAGGCAGAAGTGTGGAAGTCTTCAGCCGCATCAGCCGTGATGAACTGCCGGCAGCCCGCGCTGCCATTGAAGCGGGGACGGTGAAGTTCGCAATCAGCGTCAGGGGCGTCTACTCGTGGCTGGTCAGCTACCTGAGATTCACCTGCGAGAATAATTATGAGCCCGTGGTGCCGCTGGCTGATTTGCCGGGAGAGCGCATCGTCGCCGCGTTGGCGGAATGGAATGCGCTGTACCGAAGCTATCTGCCGCACGTGGCGGATGAGTCGCGCGCCAGGGTCTTTCGACTTGAAGACTGGTTGGACCACTTCAGTGCCACTTTAGACAGCGTACAGCACTTGTGGGGGCTACAGCCGCGCCACCGGCGTTACGTTAGGCCAACCCGCTATATGCGAGCCGGGATTGATGGGCAAAGTCGCTCAGAGCTGCTGCACCCATCCCGCCAGTTCGACCGCCGCCGGTATTTGCCCGGCGCGCATCTGGCACAGTTTGATGATCCACTGCTTGCGCTCGTCCGTCAGTCCGTGGATAAAGAAGTGGTGCGGGCCTACGGCTATGATCTCCTGTAGTCCTGACCGCGAGCTGAATCGAGAAACCGGGCGAGCAGTAATGATGCGGCGGATTGGTATGCGGTCAATTTCAAGGATCACATCTTTGATGAGGCGGTATGGATCGCCGGGTTTCATCTGCTGCAAGCCGATCGCTACCCCGCGCGGCTCTTTGCTGGGGGATTGCCTGAGTCCATTATGATGCTTCGCAACATCCAATACGACACGACCCCGATTGTCATCCATAGTCCTGGCCCGATCCGGCGACGCCTCTTCCACCAGGTGAAGTCCGGCGTTCTGTCGTCGCCTCGGCCAGTCAAAACCGGCGACCTGGATATCACCATTTTTACCTGGAATAATAAACCGCAGAAAGGCTGCTTTGAGCGGAGTCTTGAGGCGCTTGGTTTAGATTACATTGTGCTCGGCAAGGAGGTGGCCGAGTGGCGGAATGTCGTTAAGATCGCGCTTAACCATGAATTCCTGAAGCGTGTGCAGACGACCTATGTCATGGCTGCGGATTCCAGTGATGTGGTTCTACTCGGCGACCCGAGGCGACTGGTCGAAAGGATGGAAGCGCTGCCAGGATGCCGGATGCTTTTCAACGCCGAGCGCAATCATTATCCTGGCCGATGCCGCAGCAAAAAGTTTGAACAGCAGGTCTTCAAACAATCAACCAGGGGAGCCGTCTTGAATGGGGGCAAGGATTTTTGCTATCTGAATTCCGGCGCCTGGGTGGCCAGGACCGATTTTTGTCGGTCGCTGCATGAGGAAGCGCTGCACGTGAAGCCGCCCTTAAGCCGTAGCGATCAAGGAGTGTATAAGCTCCTCTACAAAAGACACTACCCAAGCATACAGATCGACCACGACTGTCAGGTGTTTCTAACTTTATGCAAGACGAAAACAAAAGAGTTCGAAGTCATTGCGTGAGACCGAGTGTTCATGTGCAGCTCGGCTTTGCAAATGCACGGCGTGGGGAAACGCGGGCGGGGAACAAGTAACCTTCGCCGTCAGTCGGACTGGCGGGTGCGACTCATCGGATGCAACGCATGACAGAAGCCCACGAGAAAACCGGCCCACGTATTCTGATCGCCCGCCCCGACCATCTGGGCGACGTGCTATTAACCGTCCCGGCGGCGGCGGCTCTGCGGGCGGCGATCCCGGCGGCCCACATCAGCTTTTTGGTGACGACCACGATGGGCGACGTCATACGGCGCTGCCCCGAAATAGACGCGACCTACACGCTACCCTTTCCGTCATTGACGGCCCCACCCAACCCGGCCCAATGGACAGAGATTGTGATTCAACATGCGGATCGCTTTCGCGGGCGCTTCGACTTCATTATCTTATCTCGCCCGGAAGATCCCTGGTCGGGTGAATTGGCGGTCGCCGCAGGTATCCCGGTGCGTCTCGGCTATGCGACTCCTGGGACAGAATCGTTTCTGACCCTGGCGCTGCCATTTAAGGAGGAGGGACATGCCGTCGTGCAAACGCTCCGCCTGGTTGCCGCCGTCGGCTGCCTGGGGGCGACGATTGCCGACGATGGCCAGGCCACGAGCGCTGGGAGGTTCGTGCCGACGCGATCAGATGAAGCCATTGCCGAAGCGGTCATCCGCGAAGCGCCTTCGGCGGGAAGTCGCCCGATTGTCTTTCAACCGGGCTCTGGATGGCCCCTCAAAAACTGGGTGACGCCGCGCTGGGGCGAGCTAGCCATTCAAATCCGACGGCGTTGGGGATTGACCCCGCTGGTGCCGGGCGGGCCGGGCGAGGAGGCGCTGGTGGCGGCGGTCGTCGCGGCGAGCGAGGGGTGTGCTTACGGATTGGCAGGGCGACTTTCGGTCGGCGCGCTGGCAGCACTCTACCGGCGCGCTCGTCTGGTGATCGGCATCGACAGCGGCCCTGTGCATCTGGCCGTCATGGTCGGCACACCGGTCATTGGGCTCTATGGCCCGCTCGATCACTTGAAGTGGGGACCCTGGTGTCCGCCTGAGCGTCAGCAGGTCATCCGTGTGCCGCTTTCATGCAGCCCATGCGACTGCATTTTCGAGCCGCCGTGTGGAATACCGGTTGAGCCTCTTTGCATGACCGGGATAACGACTCAGGCGGTACTGAGCGCGGCTGAGTCGTTTCTCGAGGGCCGATGGGCTTCGGGCCGCAGTGAAGCAAGCTCGTATCTGAGGGATTAGGTATGGAGCATTTACGTCCGCGCTTTTTTATACTGGGTGTCAATAAATGCGGCACCTCTTCACTCTACCGCTACCTCATCGCACATCCGCAGGTGCTGCCCTGTGCAGAGAAAGAGCCGAATTTTTTCGGCCAGCATAGCCCCGAATACATCGCCTCGCACATTCAGGAATACTATGCCCTGTTCCCGACGCGCGAGTATGAGGGCGACTTGACTTACGAATGGGAGGCGTCAGATCAGGCCGGCACGACTTCGCCGGTTAGTGTGAGCGTGACCCGCGACCCGGCGAAACCTTACATAACGGGCGAGGCCAGCGCGAACACCTTTGACGATGTCTCGCCGTCACTGCTTCATCAATACCTGCCTGACGTTCGACTGATCCTTTTGATCCGCAACCCGATTGATCGGGCCTACTCGCACCATCGCATGTATCAGCGCTTTCAGGCGGCGGGCCATCAACTGGACTTCGCGGTGCGGGATTTTGACATGGACATTGGCGCGGAATTGCAACGCTGTGCCCGAGGTGAGCCGACGATTTGTCTCTCTCCGGGCTTTTACGTAGATCGGCTACAGCGATGGGTCTCAGAATATGGCTGGAAGCAGATACGCGTCATCGTCACGGAAGACCTTGCACAAGTGGAGGGGGCAAAAGCGATCATGCGAGAACTGGAAGGTTATCTTGGACTGCCGGCACACGATTACGGCGACCTTCTGACTCGACGGTTCAATCATGCTGCCCCGTCGGAGATGCCGCCCGCTTTACGGGCGCGACTGGCAGAGCTTTATCGCCCTCATAACCAGCGCCTGCAAGAAATTCTCGGGCGCGAACTGCCCTGGGATTGAGGTGAGCTGAGTTTTGTTACCAAACCCAAGTTGTGACCAATCCATATGAGACTTGGGCCGCCGATGGCTTGAACGTGTTGTTAGACGTTGTCTTCGCGTATCCGTATCACAAAAGCCAACGCTTGCGCTTGTTCCTACCTTTCACGCTGCGCCGCAAGCTCCCTTTGAAATGGCACGTCGTGTTTCAGCCATTGCCTGACTTGTGCATAATTCAGCCTCAATACCATTGCTGTGTATTTGGCTGTGCAGCCAGACGCCAGGAGCCGAATGGCATCCAGTTGCAATGCCGAAAGGCCATTGCCATTCGAGGGAGGATGTTTCTTGACCATAGATCGTCTCTGGGTCGAAAGTGAAGGGCTTGACCACTTGATCGGAGCGGCATCATGTGAAGCAGCTTACTGTAAATCGAGCTGTCGGCTTGCATTTGCCGGCTGCTTCTACTGAAGGCCGTCGCGTTGACTGTATCGGGATCGTGCCCTCATGTCAATCTGCGCAGCCACACCGATGCCGGCTTAAATCATTGCAGATATATTTTTTTGCAAAGCGCCGGAGTTTTGGCGTTTCGAAACAGTGTGACGCGAGCGCGCCGTGCTGTCGTGTGGACTCATCAGCAAACCGCAACCAGTCTGGACAAAAGCTGAAGGCGCTGCCCGGCGCCGACGGCTTATGAATTTGCCGCCGGCTGGACACCGCGCGGTTGCGCCACCGGACAGAGGAAATTGCCGACCCGCCGTGGTCAGCGCCGTCCGTTCGCTCACGCCAACCGTTCGCCATTGACCCGCTCGCATTGCCAATGGCGGATCGGATACAGAGACTGTCTCAACGCCATGTCGTCAGTCACTCGTGCGGCTCAGGTCGGCGCTGCCCGCTGTGAGCTGCGCAGAAAGCGAGAGTAATTCATGCCAAGCTTCAGGCCGCGCACCTTCACCGAATACCTCCAGTTGATCTGGCGCAGAAAGCTGCTCTTCCTTCTGGTCTTCACGGCCATGTTGCTCGCCACCTGGATCATCGTCCGTCGCATGCCCGACCAATTCCAATCTCAGGCCTCGATTGTCATCGCCGGCAGCCAGGACGACCGCGCGGCGACGGCGGCACGAGTCACCACGACGATTGAAAAGCTCTACAGCCGCGCCTTCCTTGAGCCTCTAGTGGAGCGCCACGGCCTCTACCCGAAAGAGGTTGAGCGCGGCGCAATGGAAGCGGCCATCCGTCACTTGCGCAAAGACATCAAGGTCGACACCAAGTACCGCGGCGATTACCCTGAGTCGTTGACCGTCGCCTATCGCCACAGTAACCCTGAAACGGCGCAAGCGGTCGCCAACGATCTCGTAGAAGCCTTCGGCAGCATGAATCAAGCCATCGCGGGGCGCTTCGATCAAGAGGCCAGCCAGATCGGCAGCGAGGTCGCGGCGCTCGAGTCGCGTCTCGGTCAGCTCGGCCAGCAACGCGCCATCGGCACCGCTCGCAGCCGCGCCGCCGCGCATTCCGCAAGCTCGTTTAACATGGTCCGCGAGCAACGCCAGGCCGCCGAGTCGTCCGTCGAATCGCTGACGGACAAGCAATACGCCCTGCAACAGCAGATTGCCGAACTCAACCGGCAGATCGCCGAGCAGGAGAAGCTTGTCAAAGCCACGCCGCGCGACGTCAAATCGGGCAGCTCCTATGGCATCCTGATCGTTCGCAAAGCCGAGCTTGAGGCGCAGTTGAAGGATTACCAGGCGCAGTACACCGACAAGCATCCGAAGGTCGTGCAGGCGCAAAACCAGCTTGCCGAGTTGAACCGGCAGATCGCCGCCCTCAACAGCGGCGGACAGAACGACGGGCCAGCCAATTCCGCAGAAGCGCGCGAGCTGCGCGCCCTGCAACGCGAGCTCGCCAACAAGCAGACGGAGCTTGGCATCGTCGAGCGCGAACTGGGGCGCAAGCAGCAGACACTCAGCGCGACGCCGAAGATCAGCGTCAGCGCCCCTGCGGCGGCTGCCGCCAGCACGCCGATCACCGACATCGCCAGCGAAACCAGCATCGACCGGCTCGGCGACCGCTACACCTACCTGCTGCGCCGCCAGGATGAATTGCGCCAGTCGCGAGGCGCCACCGCCGGCCTCGACCCGGGCATCTTCCAGATCGTCGACCGGCCCGCCTTACCGCAAAGCCCGTCCGGCCCCGACCGCATGAAGATGCAAATGATCGGCCTGGTGATCGCCTTCGCCCTCGGCCTGTTTGCCGCCATCGTGTCGCAGGCCCCGCGCCTCTTTGAAGTCCGGGACGACCGTGACGTGGACTACTACCTCGGCGCGCCGGTGATCGCTCTGATCCCTGAATCGCTCACGCCGGCGGAGCGCGGGCGAGTGCGCACGATGACGCTGGCGCGGCGCGGCCTGCTGTTGTTGTTCGGGCTTATTCTGGTGCCGGGGTTCATCCTGCTGCTCAACCAGATCGGCCTGTTTCAACTGCTGGCGGGGCGCTGGTGAACGATGCGCGAATGCGGTGATTTGTGAAGTGCGTCACAAAATCGCCTGACGCAGACTACCGACTGTCAGGCCAATCGCGGGAGAACCGTAATGGGGAAAGTCTTCAAAGCTTTAAAAAAATCCGAGAGCAAACAGCCGCCATCCAGCCTTGCGGCGGTGGTCATCGCTGAAGAGGAAGCGGGCGTTACGCCCGACGCGGATGAGTTGGTTGTGCCGCCGCCGCGGCGCAACTATCGCTCCGACATCGAGCCGGCGCGCATTGACAGTGCGTCTGCCCAATCGTTCGACTTTTGGCGGTTCTCGCTCAACGCGCCGACCCTTACCGACCCGGCGACAGACATGGCCGTAAACATGGCCGCCCCGCCCGGCGCCGATATCCGCCCCGGGCGCGAAGTGACGATAGACGCGGCGCGCATCGACCCGCACCTGGTCGCTTTTTATGACTTCGACCCGCGTGCCGCCGAAGAGTACCACAAGATGGCGATCACCATGATTTCTGCAGCGGCTGATCAGCCGCTGCGGCGCGTTTTGATCGCTTCGGCGCAGCACGGCGAGGGCCGCACCTGCGTCGCGCTCAATCTGGCGTGCGCGCTGGCGCAGGCCAAGAAGAGCGTGCTGGTTGTTGACGCGGACTTGCAGCGCCCGTCGCTGCTGCGATTGCTTGGCCTCGAAGCCGAGAGCGGCCTCGCCGACGTGGTCAGTAACCGCGCATCTCTAAGCGCCGTGACCCTGCGCGTCATGCCGTACGCCTTCGATCTCCTGCCACTGCGCGAGCGCGTTGAGAACTCGGCAGAGGTCCTCGATTCGCCGGCGCTGCGCGAGACGCTCAACTATTGTGAAGCGCATTATGATTTCATGCTCTTCGACTCGCCTCCGCTGCTCGATTCGAAGGATGCCAGCCTGTTGATGAAGCTGACGCAGGCGACGGTGATGGTCGTGCATCCGGGCAAGACCAGCGCCGGGCATTTGAGCCGCGCGATTGCACCGTTGCCAGAAGACAATGTCTTCGGCGTCGTGCTCAACCGCGCCTGCTGAGCGGAGTCGCGCTCGGCCTGGAATTGCGTAGAACGGGAAAGCCACAACGCCTCATGATTTCGAGTACGCGCTCACGCGCCATCATCATTTTGTTGTTTGAGAGCTTGCTCACCTGCCTGTGCGGCGCTGTGGCGATCTGGCTGCGCTTCGGCGCGGAGAGCCAGGCGATTCTTCGCAGCCAGCACATCTGGCTGAAGGTCGGCCTATTGATGCTGGTCGTGCAGGGGGCGTTCTACCTCTTCGACCTGTATGACTTCAGGCGGATTCGCGAACGCGCGACGCTATACGTACGCATCTTTCAGGCGATGGGGCTGGCGGCGATTGCGCTCGCGGTCACCTTCTACGCCGTGCCACAGATGATGCTCGGTCGCGGCGTATTCGCCGTCAGCCTGCTGCTGATGCTGACGCTGATGTCGTGCTGGCGAGTCTTCGTCAACTGGCTGCTCGGCCACCCGCGGCTCGCCGAGCGCGTGTTGATCCTCGGCACGGATGGGCCGGCCATCAATCTGGCGCGCGAAGTGCTCGCGCGGCCCGAAGTCGGCTACCGGATCATTGGCTTTGTCGGCGACGACCCGTCGCTGGTCGGCAAGTCGCTCATCAATCCGTGCGTCATCGGGCTGACCAGCGACCTGGAAGAGATCGTCCACCATTACTGGCCTGACCGCATTGTCGTGGCCATCTCGGATCGGCGCGGGCATATGCCGGTTGACCCTTTGCTACGGCTCAAGTTCGAAGACTCGCTGACGGTCGAAGAGATGGCGTCGTTCCACGAGCGACTGACGGGCAAGATCAGCACAGACATGCTGCGCCCTAGCTGGTTGATATTCTCCAACGGCTCGCGCCGGCTGCGGCTATACCGCCGGGCGCGACGACTCGCGGATGTGGTGCTGGCGACGGTCGGCTTGCTACTTTCGCTGCCGTTGATGCTATTGACGGCAATTGCCATCAAGCTCGATTCGCGCGGGCCTGTGCTCTACCTGCAAGAGCGCGTCGGCTTGCAGAATGCGATCTTCAAGATCATCAAGTTTCGTTCGATGCGCACCGACGCCGAGAAAGATGGCGCGGTCTGGGCCATCCGCGATGATCCGCGCGTCACCCGCGTCGGGCGCGTCATCCGCAAGCTGCGCATCGATGAGCTGCCGCAATTCATCAACGTCATCCGCGGCGAGATGAGCTTCATCGGGCCGCGCCCTGAACGGCCTATGTTCGTCGCGCAACTCGAGCAGGCGAACCGCTACTACTCGCAGCGTCACCTGGTGAAGCCGGGACTGACGGGCTGGGCGCAGATCAAGTACTCGTATGGGGCGTCGGTCGAGGAGGCCATCGAAAAGCTGCAATATGACCTCTACTACATCAAGAATCAATCGCCGGTGCTGGACGCCATTATTATTTTCGAGACGATTCGTATCGTGCTGTTTGGAAGAGGGGCGCGTTGAGCTGAGAGAAGCAAGGCGCGCCGACAGGAGGAGCTATGACCGAACAACTGTTCATGTTCAGGCGCTGGCGCCCGCTCGTCGCGAGCCTGGCGCTGCTTTTCGCCGGCATGTTGCTATCGGGCGCGGCCTCTGCACAGGTGAACGCCTTGCACGCGGACGGTGACAAGGGCGCGCCGCCGGCGCGAGCGACACTGCCTGATAACGCCGACCCATATTTCAAAACCATCTACCGCGACTTCTACGAACGCTACCAGATCGGCCCGGCCGACGCGCTCGCCGTGCATGTCGTCGGCCAGCCCGAATATACGCTCGAAAAGGTCGTGGTATCTCCGGTCGGGCGACTCTATCATCCGCTGGTCGGGGATGTCGAAGTCGTCGGCCTGACAATCGCCGGGGCGACCGAAAAGCTGCGGCTGGCACTCGCCGAATACATCCGCGACCCGCGCGTCAACGTGTCGTTGCTTGAGGCCAACAGCGCCAAGGTCGGCGTGCTCGGCGATGTCACGCATCCGGGCATCATCGTAATGATGCGCCCGATGACAGTGCTCGAGGCCATCTCGCAGGCCGGCGGCGTAACCGACTTCGGCAGCAAGTCGGACATCATCTTGCTTCGTCAATCCGGCGAGGGCGCGATGCGCACCATCAAGGTGAACCTCAAGCGCGTCATGGAAGCTAAAGCCAGCCCGGAAGAGAATCCGCAGTTGCAAGCGGGCGATACGCTCATCGTCCATGGCAATTTCAAGAAAACCCTGGCGACGATCACCCAGCTCGCCGGCTTCGGCAGCTTCGTGCGCATCGTCTCAGGGCGCTGAGCCAGAGCGGCCAGGTTCACCGTTGCTCGGCAGGTCAGCGCGCGATATGGCGCAGGCAGTTTCATCTGCGTCGGCAGCGTCAAGTCGCTGCTCTACGTTCGCCTGCATACCCGTTTGGAGGTTTACATGCTTCAGCCATCGCAGGTCGGTGCTTCTGGCGGCTCGCCTGACAGGCCTCCGCCCAGTGAGGGGACGCAGGCGTCGGGTAACCTCGACGCCCCGCGCCCCGGCCCGGCGATGACTCATGGCGACGGCGCACCGGAGCTATCCTGTGGCCGTCGGAGACGCGAGATGAAACATCGACACTTCAGTGACCAGACTCCCCTCGCGGCCTTCGTCCAGAATCGCCTCGCCGAGTTGGGAATGAAACAATCGGAATTCTGTCGCCTCACAGGATTCGATCAAGGACTGCTGTCAAAGATTCAAAGCTCGATGATCACTAGCCTGAGCTTGGAAACGGCGCTGCGCCTGGCCGTCGGCCTGTCGGTCGCGCCCGATGAGATTCTTGTGCTCATCGACCGCGAAGACTTGCATGATCTCATCAAGCGCGCCTACCCGGCGGCGGCCAGCCATACGCCGCCGACCGCCGGCGAAGACGTGCCCGCGCCGGTGCGCGAGATCAACCTGCTCGCCATGCGCGCTTATCGGCTTGGCCGCAGCCTGTCGCCGGCAATCGGCGTGCTGGCGCATCTGGCGATCACGCGCGGCGAAAGGTCGGAGGCGCTGACGATGGAATTGTCGATGAAGAGCTGACGCGCCGCTCGACCGGCGCCGAGGCGCGTTTTTCGGGGCATGCGTTTATGCGCCAGCCGCTCACCGAATCGCCAGCCGCTTCGGCTGCTTCTGTCTACCGCCCGGCGTGGCGTTGAAACGGCGCAGGGTCTGCGCCGCCGAGGTCAATACATGCATAGCGCCCTGCGCGTTCAACACATAGCCAGAGCGGAGGCGGCGCGCGGCACACACCGCGCCGCGTTCGTCGGCCTCCTCATATTCACTCTGCTACTCTACATGCGGCCCAACGAGATGTTCCCGGAGGTCTTCGGCGATTTCCCGCTGACCAAGATTGTCGCAGTCATCACATTGCTCGGATACTTCGGGTCGCGGCTGCTGGCCGGAGAACGGCTGAGCGTCTTCCCGCTTGAGCTGCGCATGCTCGCCACCATCACCGCGCTCGGCATCGTCTTGATCCCCATCGCCGCCTCGCCCGCTGCCAGCGTCGAATTGCTGACCGACACCTTCCTGAAGGTCGTCGCCATCTTCGTGCTGCTGATCAATCTCATCAACACGCGCGAGCGCTTGCAAGAGATCATGAAACTCATGGTCATCTGCGGCTCGCTGCTCGCGCTGTTTGCGGTGATGAGTTACGTCGGCGGCAAATTCACGACGGTCACGCGCGGCGAAGAAGGCACGGTCGTCGGGCTGCGGATCACCGGCATTGTCGGTGGCATCTTCGGCAATCCGAACGACCTGGCCACTAGTCTCGACCTGCTCATCCCGCTGGCGGTGGCGCTCGGCTTGCTGCGGCGCGGCGCGGCGCGGTTGTTCTATCTGGCCTGCGCCACGCTGCTCGGGCTCGGCGTCATCCTGACGTTTTCGCGCGGCGGCTTCCTCGGGTTAATGGCGATGGCCGCCGTGCTAATGTGGAAAGTCGGTCGCCAAAACCGGGCGCTGACGGCACTGGCTTTTGTGGCCATCACGACGGTCTTTTTCATTGCCATGCCGATTGGCTATTCGAGCCGCATCACGACCATCTTCGACAGCTCCTCCGATCCTACAGGGTCGTCTGAGGCGCGCCGCGAGTTGCTCGAACGCGCCGCCGGCGTCGCCGCCAACCACCTGATCTTCGGCGTCGGCATCGGCAACTATCCAATCTATTCGCTGCACGAGCAGCGGGCACATAATTCCTACCTGGAGATCTCCGCCGAACTCGGCGTGGCCGGTCTGTTGGCTTACCTGGTGATGATCTTCGCGCCGCTGCGCTCGCTTCGCCGCATTCAGCGCGACAGCCTTGCCGCGCGCGACGCTGGTGGCGAGGACGAGGCGCGCGCTAGGGCGACTTATCTTCTCGGCGCGGCAGTACAGGCATCATTGATCGCCTATATCGTCTGTAGCTGCTTTGGCTCGATCCAATACCTGTGGTTCTTGTATTACCCGCTGGCCTACGCCGTCTGTCTGCGACAGATGCATGACCAGGAGCTTACGGTGGCAACGGCCGCGCCAGTCAAGGTGAAAATCATTGAGAGTCGCCCGGTCGCCGTGCTCTGGCGACCGAACCAGCGCCGCAAGCCGCTTAGCGTAAACGATGAGCGCGCCGACTCGGCGGCATTCGGCCACGAAGGGGCGCAGCCATGAGGGTAGCCCAGATCGCTTTCACGCTATTACTCATTCTGGTGGCATACGCCTACATCGGCTACCCGCTGCTGATATTCGTCCTCAGCCGCTTACTGCCGCGCCCCGTGCGCAAAGCCGACATCACGCCGAAAGTCTCGTTAATCATCGCCGCCTACAACGAAGAGGCTGACATTGCCGGCAAGCTCGACAACGCGCTGGCGCTCGATTATCCGCACGACAAACTGGAGATTATCGTCGCTTCGGATTGCTCAACCGACCGCACGGACGAGATCGTGCGCGGCTACGGCGGGCGTGGCGTCATCCTCGACCGCCAGCGCGAACGGCTCGGCAAGAGCGTCGCGCAAAATCACGCGGCGCGGGTAGCGACCGGCGACATTCTTGTCTTTTCCGACGCGACAACGATGTACGCGCCGGACGCCGTGCGCCAACTCGTCCGCAGTTTCGCCGACCCGCAGGTCGGCTGCGTTGCCGGTCGGTTGATCTATGTCGATCCTGCGGCAACCGGCATCGGTCGGGGCTGCCGCACTTATTGGAACTATGAGAAGTTGATCAAGGCGAGCGAGAGCCGCGCCGGCTCGCTGATCGGCGTCAGCGGCTGCCTGTATGCCGTGCGGCGAAGCAGCTACGCGCCGCTGGCGCTCGACATGAGCAGCGACTTCGTCATTGCCACCGAGATGCACCTGCAAGGGCTGCGCACCGTTTACGAGCGTGAGGCAGTGGCGATGGAGGAGACCAACCGACGTGGCCGCGACGAATTTCGCATGCGGGTTCGGGTCATCGAGCAGACTTTCAGCGCCCTCCAGCGCTATGGCGCCGCGCTCAATCCGCGGCAGCACGGCCTGTTCGCCTGGCAGTTGATTTCGCACAAGCTCATGCGCTATGCGGTGCCATTCTTGCTCGTCGGCATCTTTGCTCTAAACTGGTCTCTTTCCGGCGAGTCGCCCTTCTACCGGCTGAGCTTTATGGCGCAGGTCACATTTTATCTTCTGGCGCTGGCAGGCTGGGCCGGCGCGCGACTCGGTCTGCGGATGGGGCCGCTGGCGCTGCCATATTATTTCGCGTTGGCGAACGTCGCGGCGCTCGCCGCGTTCATTGAGTTTATGAGCGGCAGGGCCAACGTCGTCTGGGAGCCAATTCGTAGCCGCCCGGCGGCGGGCAGCAGTTGAAAGATCGGCGCGCCCCTTCACTAAACGGCGCGCAGGAAATTGTCTGCCGAAACTGCGCAATTGGGTAACAGCGAGTCGGAACCGTCACGCGGCGATTTGCTACATCGAATCGCGCCATGCGGCGCGGGGCCACGCGCGCGCCAGACAACCCTCTTAACTCGCGCCCTCGCCTCGAAAGATAAACGCCCGCCACCAATGCTTGTGCCCTGATCTGACATTGACAGCCATCCTCGCTTTGCCTATTATCCAGGCGGCCTTTCCCTCTCAGGATTTAATCAGAAACAGAAGGCATAGTTGTTGCAGTTGGCACCGTTGCAAAACGTGATTAGCCCCTCGTACAAGGTGTCTCCTCATAGCGCTGGAATGCAGTATCGCCTGGAGTAGATCGTAGAGTCGTCGGTCGATATGGCCCTTGATCGACTGACAACCGTCCTCACTCCAGAGGTTGATGTCTCTGAAGACTCAGGCCCCAGTTGCGTCTGGCCGATGATCGCATCCGCATCAGCCAGAGAGCGATAAATTGCTACCGTCCGATTAATAAGATGATTTGCCCCTCGATGAAGTGTGTCGACAGGACGGCACCTGTGAGCCTAAGTCATCAAATGGGTGGACGAAGAATGAAACGAATCATCATTGCGCTTTTAGCTATTCTCCCTGCACTCCTTCTCTCCAGAGAACTTTTCGACCGCAGCGCCTTCGCCATGTTGAGCGGAGTGGCGGCGGCGCAGGCGGCGACCGATGCGGAACTGCCGCGCGTTTATCTCGATACGACTTACCCTGCGAACACCGGCGCGATGATCAATGTCGCGCGCGGCGGCGACCTGCAAGCGGCGCTCAACCAGGCGCAGCCCGGCGACCAGGTCGTTCTCGAAGCCGGCGCCGTCTTCACCGGCAACTTCGTGCTGCCGGCGAAGATCGGTAGTGGCTGGATCATCATCCGCACGTCGAACCTCGCGGGCCTTCCTGCGGAAGCGACGCGCGCCGACGCGTCGTCCGCCAACGCCATGCCCAGGCTGCTTACGCCCAACACCATGCCGGCCATCAAGACCGCCGCCGCCGCACACCACTACCGCCTGGTCGGCCTGGAGATCGGCATTAGTCCGAACTGGCCGACGAACTATGGTATCGTCGCGCTCGGCGACACCGGCGCGGCGCAGAGCAGTATGGCGCAAGTGGCGCACGACCTGGTCATCGACCGCTGCTACATCCACGGCAATGCCGCCGGCGACGTGTCGCGCGGCGTCGCCCTGAACAGCGGTGCCACGGCCATTATTGATTCGACGATTGCTAACTGCCACGGCGTCGGCTTTGACACGCAAGCCATCGGCGGCTGGAATGGCCCCGGCCCCTTCAAGATCGTCAACAACTATCTCGAAGGCGCGGGAGAGAATTTCATGTTCGGCGGCGCCGACCCGAGCATCCCAAACCTGGTGTCGTCGGACATCGAGTTTTGCCGCAACTTCTGCGCCAAGCCGCTCTCGTGGTGCGCCAGTGAGCCGAGCTACGCGGGCGTTCACTGGTCTGTGAAAAACCTCTTCGAGCTGAAGAATGCGCAACGGGTGCTGGTTGATGGAAACGTCTTCGAGGGCTGCTGGCTTGACGGGCAGACCGGCTTCGCGATCCAACTGACGCCACGCAACCAGGACGGCGCGGCACCCTGGGCGACGGTGCAGGACATCACCTTCACCAATAACATCGTCCGCCATGCAGCGGCAGGCATCAACATCCTCGGCACGGATAACCTTCATCCCAGCCAGCGGGCGCAGCACATCAAGATCAAGAATAATTTGTTTGACGACATCGGCGGCGCGCGCTGGGGTGGCAATGGGCGGTTGTTTCAGATCATCGATGGCCCCGCCTACGTGCAGATCGACCACAATACAGCTTTTCAAACCGGCAACGTCGTTACCGCCGATGGCACACCATGCGCCGGCTTCATCTTCAGCAACAATCTAATGCCGCATAATGATTATGGCGTTCTCGGCTCGGGCTACGGCATCGGCCTGGGGACCCTTAACTACTTTTTCCCCGCCTGTGTCTTCGCGCGCAACGTGCTGGTCGGCGGGCCGGGCGCGGTTTATCCGGCAAACAATTTCTTCCCGGCGCAGATGTCGGCAGTCGGTTTCGTCGATCTTGCGGGCGGCAACTACCGGCTGGCGCTCAACAGCCCATATCACAGCGCGGCGACAGACGGCACCGACATCGGCGCGGATTTCAACGCGCTACAAACGGCCCTCGGCGGAGGCTCAGCCGGCAATCAACCGCCGCATGTCAACGTCGCGGCGACGCCCGTGAGTGGCACCGCACCTCTCAATGTGGCCTTCACCTCTAACGCTTCAGACTCCGATGGCCAGATCGTCGCCTACAACTGGAGCTTTGGCGACGGCCAGTCGGCAACCGAGGCATCGCCCACTCATCTCTACCAGTCGGCAGGAACTTTCACCGCGCAACTCACCGTCACCGATAACAGCGGCGCGGCGGCCAGCAGCTCAGTGGTCATTTCAGTCACCGCGCCGCCCAGCAACGCGCCTACCGTCGTGCTCTACGCGGCGGAAGCGCGGGTGCGCGGCGGCAACTGGCAAATCGTGGCCGATGCTACAGCGGCGGGCCGCGCGCGTTTCTGGAATCCTGATCGCGGCGCGGCGAAAGTCACAACTGCATCGCCGTCACCGGCAGATTATTTCGAGATGACCTTCAACGCCGAGGCGAATACGCCTTATCACCTGTGGATTCGAGGCAAAGCGCAGAACGATTCGCCCTTCAACGATTCGGTGCATGTGCAGTTCTCCGACAGCGTCAGCGCCGGCGGCGCGGCGGTTTTTCGAATCGGCACGACCGATAGCACGGTGGTCAACCTCGAAGACGATCTGAACGTCGGCGTCAGCGGTTGGGGCTGGCAGGACAATGGCTGGGGCGTGGGCGTGATGGGGCCTGCTCTCTACTTCGCTTCCAGTGGGCCACACACCTTGCGTGTACAGGTGCGTGAAGACGGCTTCTCGATAGACCAGATTGTGTTGTCGCCTTCAACCTACTTGAACAGTTCGCCCGGCGCGCTCAAAAACGACACGGTGATTCTGCCAAAACCAACTGTGCCACTAAGTCTCACCTCGACCTCGCCAAATTCGGGAACCGGCGCTGGCGGCATGACGGTGAATCTCAATGGCACAGGATTCCTGGCCGGTGCCGGCGTAAGCTTCGACGGTGCGGCCGCTGTGTCGGTCACTGTTATAAACGATCATTTGTTGACGGCGGTGACCCCGCCGCATGCCGCCGGTGGTGCGGACGTGACCGTGATCAATCCCGACAACGCTTCGGCGATGCTGGCGGCAGGCTATACCTACCTGCAACCTAACCATCCACCGCAGGTCAATCCCACGGCATCTGTAAGCACAGGGGCTCCGCCGCTGCCTGTCAACTTTGTCGCCAACGCCACAGATCCGGATGGCGACATGCTCAATGTGAACTGGGATTTCGGCGACGCTCAGACGGCGGCGGGCGCGAACGTTTCGCACACCTATACGAACCCAGGTCAGTATACTGCGACAGTGACCGCCACCGACCCGGCAGGCGCTATCGCGAGCGCAACGGTCACCATCGTCGTCAACCCCTTCCCGCGTCCCGTTGTTCAGGTGAGCGCGCCAGTAAACGGACAAAGGCTGTTTGTAGACTCGACGACGACGATCTCCTGGACCGTCGACAGCGATACGCTCCTTTGGCAGGAAATTCAATTGTCCGTGGATGGTGGGCGGACCTGGCTCAACGTGGCCGCCAACCTGTCGCCTGCACTCAGGAACTACACCTGGAGAGTGCCGAACCTGCCGACGAAGATGGCGCGCATTCGCGTGCGCGTTTACGACCACAATAGGACGATAGGAGAAGGCATGAATGCTGGCAAGTTTTACATTGTCAGCCAGCCCCACTGATGCCAGATGGCGACGGGTCGTCCCTGGTAGCGTGATGCCTGTAGCCGACAGCGCGCATCGCGTGCATTCACTCCGACGGCAATGAGATACCGAGGCGGCTGACGCTGGCGGCAAAGAGGCTGCCGGCGTCAGCCTCGCTGTTTAGATCGGCTTCAGGCACAACCGAGCGCAGACCAGCCCCGGCGATTTAGAGGCTTACCGTCAAGGCCCCGTAGGCGCGCCCTTGTCCTGGCGCGGCATGCGCCCGCCTTCTCGCCGAATCAAACTTTCCTCTACGAGCCCACCGGCAAAGGCCGTTTCGCTAATCCCGCCACCATTTACCCGGAAGGCATGGCGCTTGCCGCGTATTTTTGCAAAGTGCCACGAGTTCCAAGTTTCAAAAGATTGTGAGGCGAAAGCCGTCAGACAACGTCCGGTTTGCAGCCCATGAGCGCTCGGTGGACCCTAATAATCGGTACGCGCAACCCTATCCATCCTAGTTGGGGGCAAAACGCAGATTCCCAATGCCGGCAATGATCCTCGATGCAGTAATCTGGCTCGCCAATATACTTTTATGCCAACTGTAATTCTCAAAGCACTCTTCGCCGTTATGCTGATGATTGTCGTCGGTGCGCTGCTAAGGCCTTCTGTGGCAACGACCGAACACGCCAAGAGCACCGCCATCGGGCTGGCTGAGACTCCGGCTTCCGGCGCAACGTTCCAGGCGGCGCAACCCGCTTCGGTTAACCCAATCAGTGTGACGAAGATCATCACGTCAGAACCCTTGCTGCTGTTGCTGATGGGCACCTTGCTTATCACTTTAGGAGGTAGCATCCGGCGACTCACAAAGTCTCGCAGCACGCCGCGGGCCGGCTTGCCGCGACAAACTTGATGCCGCCCGACCCTCGGCGGAGCCGCACTCGGCGGCGGGTGAATTCCCTGGTGGGAATTTGGAAACCCCAGTTGATCTTAAGCGGCGCCGTCCGGCGCTGCCGACGAAAGCGAACCGAAATGAGCAGAGACAAGTTGCGATTGCTGGTGCTGACACACGGAGGCATTGAATTGGCGCTCAAACGATTGCTGGCGCTCGACTGCGCTGAAATCGCTGGCCTCTTCATCGAGACCGATACGCTACGGCGCGTCGGCTGGCGCGAAAAACTCAAGCGGTCGATCCGTTACGACGGCTACGCGGCAACCGCCTGGAAGCTCGCGCGCAAACTCTTTGCCGGGCGTGCGCCGGATGAGGTGGGTGCCATCAAGGCAAGCCGCGAGACCTTGCGAGAGCTGGCCGAAGCCCATGGCGTGCCAGTGCATTTCGTCAGCAACTATCACAGTCCGGAAGCCATCGCACTGATGCGTGCTGCCGAGGCAGACCTCGGCATCGTGCTCGGCACGAACATCCTCAAAGAGTCAGTCTTCAAGATTCCGCGCCTCGGCTCGATCAACCTGCACCAGGGACTCGCGCCCTACTATCGCGGCTGCCCGGCGGTCTTCTGGGAACTCTTCAACGGCGAGCGCGAGATCGGCCTGACGATGCACTTCGTCGAATCGAAAGTCGACACCGGGGCAATCGTCCTGCAAGAAACCGTGCCGCTCGAATATGACTTTGGTTACGGAGAGGACTTCGACGCGTTCATCGACGATTACCGCAAGCGGCTGGTTGGCCGTTGCGCGCAACTTGTTGCCGATGCGGTCGAGGCACTTGCCGAAGGCACGGCGGTGCTGCGGCCGCAAGACCTGAGTCTCGGCAAACGCTACCGTCTGCCGGTCAAGCGCGAGAAAGATGAGATGCGCCGCCGCTTGCGCGCACGCCGCAAGCAACTAGCGACGAGTTGGGTCGGCGAAAGCGCGGGAGGGCGCGGATGAAACAGACGGTGTTGCGGCTGATGCATGAGAGCGGCGCGTTCTCGGCGGTCCGCCTGGCGAACCGCCACAAGGCGCTCATCCTCACCTACCACCGCTTCAGCGAAAATGGCGGCGAAGGCCGTACCTCGGCGCGGGAACTGGCCGAACAGTTGGAGTATCTCGCGGCGCATTACCGGCTCGTCAGCCTGGCGACGCTGATCGATCATCTGCAAGCCCGCGAGCCGCTGCCGGCGGGCCTGGCGGCGGTCACGATTGATGACGGCTACCGCGACGCCTACGAGGTAGCATTTCCCGTGTTGCGCCATTACGGCGTACCGGCGACGCTGTTTGCCGTCACCCGCCTGGTTGATGGCGAGGAGTGGTTGTGGACAGACAAGATCGAGTATGCGGTATTGAATACGAAAGCGGTTCGCTTTGAAGGTGAAATCAACGGTCAGCCGTTCGATATCGTCTTCACCGATCGTGTCTCGCGACTCCGCGCCGCCGAGCGGCTCAAGTCCTGTCTGAAAACCGTTGCGGAAGAGATCAAGCAAGCGAAACTTGCCACGATTGTCGAGTTGCTCGATGTCGAGCTGCCAGCCCGTGTGCCCGCCGCCTATACCGGCATCAACTGGCAGCAGGCTCGTGAGATGGAGGCCGCAGGTGTCGGGCTCGCGTCACACACGCTGTCGCACCCCGTGCTGACGCAGGTTGGCGACGCGCAACTGGATTGTGAGCTGCGCGAATCGAAGGCGCGGGTCGAAGACGAGCTGCGCCGACCCGCAGACTTGTTCTGCTATCCGAATGGCGACCTCGACGCACGGGTTATGCGGGCTGCAAAGCGCGCCGGTTATCGCGCCGGCGTGACAGTTGAAGAAGGGCTTAACGAGAGGGGCTGCGATCCGCTGGCGCTGCGCCGCATTCATACCGACTCCGACTTTACGCATTTCGTCCAGCGCACAAGCGGCTTCGAGCAGATGAAGAACCGTTTGCGCTACGCGCTGGCAAAGACTGCGAGCTAGAACAGCTTTCGATCACTTGTGCGGCAAGCCGTCAGCTTGCGCCGCATGGATAAACTGATGTGCGGAATCTGTGGCATCGCCATCCCCGATCACTCGCGCCGTCGCCTTGACGACGCCGCGCTCACTCGCATGCGCGACACCCTCGTGCATCGCGGGCCCGACGACGCCGGCATCTACTTGAGCGACGACCGCAGAGTCGCCCTCGGCCATCGCCGCCTCGCCATCGTTGACCTCGCCGGCGGCCATCAGCCCATGTTCAACGAAGACGACTCCATCGCCATCGTCTTCAACGGCGAAGTCTACAACCACCGCGACTTTCGCGCCGATCTTGAAGCCTGCGGCCACCGCTTCCGCTCTCACTGCGACACCGAAACCATCCTCCACCTCTACGAAGAGCACGGCCGCCACGCCGTCAACCACCTCCGCGGCATGTTCGCCTTCGCCATCTGGGACCGCGCCGCCCGCCGCTTGCTCCTCGCCCGCGACCGCCTCGGCATCAAACCGCTTTATTACACCCTCGATACAGACGGCACGCTGCACTTCGCCTCTGAGATCAAAGCCCTGCTTGAGGCCGGCGCCATCAAGCCCGAATTGAACTTCGCGGCGCTCGCCGATTACGCCGCCAATCGCGCCACCAGCGGCACCGCGACGCTGTTTCGCGGCGTCAAGCGCTTGCTCCCCGGTCACACCCTGGAGTGGCAAGATGGCCGCGTCGAGATCACTCGCTACTGGGATATTAGCTTCAGCAAGGCCGACGACCCGTTGAGCGATGCCGATTACGTCGCCCGCTTCGACGAGCTATTCCGCGAAGCCGTCCGGCTGCGGCTGATGAGCGATGTGCCGCTGGGCATGTTCCTGTCGGGCGGGCTTGATTCATCGGCGATAGCGGCGGTGATGAGCGAGATGGTCAGGGCGCCGATCAAGACCTTT
>JBJMGU010000233.1:0-36693 GCA_045807765.1 Blastocatellia bacterium | reverse complement strand
CACGGCGCTGGCCATCGGCCTGTTGATCTCGACCAAGGCGCAGAACCAGATGCAGGCGCTGCAATTGGCGTGGCTGATAATGCTGCCTTCGGTGCTGCTGTCAGGATTTATGTTCCCGCGCGATTCGATGCCGCTGCTGATGCAGGTGGCCGGCTTTCTGGTGCCGGCGACGCACTTCATGGAGATCATCCGCGGCATCGTGCTGCGCGGCGCGACGTTTATGGATTTACTGCCAGAGGTCATCACGCTCGCGGCGATGGGAGTGGTGTTGCTGGTCTTGAGCGCCGTGCAGTTCCACAAGAAGCTGGCATGAAGCAGGGATAAAAAAGTGTGGGCGCTGCGGCGGCCCTTGCCGTCACAGCGCCCAGTGAGTAATGGAGGAGGATTCACCCAAGCGACAACGCTTAGTGCAACCCGCAAGCGCGATGATCAGGCGCATTTAAGTTCATCGCGCTGCGGTTGCTAGGTTCACTCACACTCCTTATAACGCGACACCGGCGGGTTGGTTTCAAAAATCATCAAGGCAAATTGGTGGCGGGCTGGCGCCGAAAAAATTAATGGGGCGCCCGCGTGAGCGCCCCATTTTCCCAAGGAGAAGGATATTCTGTTCTGAGCCTGGTTCCTTATCTCGGTCGAAGAAATGCTTGCAACATCCCGCCCGGCCTGCTTCAGGATCACGGCTCAGTTGCTTAAACGTCGGTGCTCGGAATTTGTTCCCAACTGCCCGCGCACGGCTGAACCGGTTGCCGCGGCGGGCTGGCTTCTCTGAATAGAGACAACTTTTTACAACCCGGCGAATCAGGCGCGGCGCCGTCGTGGCCGGCGGCGGGCGGGCGCCGCAAGCTTATCCAGCCACTTGATCGCCTCCTGATACCGCTCGAACTTGAGCTCGTCGGCGCGGAACTGGCGCGAATGATAAACCGTGCGGTCGGCAAGGCGACGCGGCGGGTGCTTGGCGTGCAGCATCTCGTGGTAGAGCACATATTCGACGACGAAGCGCGGGATGCGTGCTTCATCGAGCGTCCGGCTGATGATGATGGCGCCATGCAGGTGATCGTGATGGCCGAGCACGCGGTGGGTTTTCTGCTGGCTCCACGATAGCTGCGGCTTTGCGAGCTGGCCGCTGAAATAGCGCGCATTCAAGCTGTCGAATAACTCATCGAGGTCATACACCTGACCGAGCGGCGAGGTCGTCAGCTTGTAACCGCGTGTGCGCCGCGTCGCGTCTGTAGCATTGAGTATATCCGGCTGGCGCGCGTACTCGCGATAGGTGCGCTCATGCTCGGCGGCGGCCTTCCGGCGATAGAGTTTTGCGACAAGAATGCTGGCCAGCGCGTACAGCACTTCGCGCGGCGAGTGCTTGAGGATATCCGAGATGCGCGCGTAAACCCGCCCCTGGCGCAGGCGTATGGTTGAAGAAAGGCCAGCGTAAGGATAGAAGCTCGCTTCGACCGTCGGGCGCGCTTTGTCGCCGACCTGTTTCCGCAAGGCTTCGTCAAAGATGGCATCGAGATCCGCTTCTGTTGCCTCGATGGCGTCGAAATCGAAATTCAACTGTTCGCGATCTTGCATTAGCAGTTGTCAGTAGGCAGTAAGCAGTAGGCAGTAGGCAGCTATAAAAGTTCCCAGGTTGCTGGGCTTCAGTTTCACAACTGCCTACTGCTTACTGCCTACTTCTTCGCCGGGCGGTCGTCCGGTTCGAGATAGCGTTCGCGGAATTTCAGGTCGAGCTGTTTGTTATCCGGCGTGCCGTCGCCATCAAGGTCCACCTCGACTTTGATCTTGCGCTCTTTGCCTTCGCGCCGCGTGTTGGTCGGCGCATAGCCAACGTTATACTGCGTCCGCAGCATCGCCGAAATGCTCTGCATAATGGCCGGCAATTCGCTCTCGAAGGTCATCGGGAAGTAGGCGCCGCCCGACATCGTGGCAAACGTCTTCAAAGCGTTCTGCGCCTGCAAGAAGCTCAGCCGCCAGTCCGGCCCCAGGCGGTCGCCATACTTCTTATCGAAGAGGTGCCCGGTGTGGACGCTGAATACGGGCACGCCGGCGCGGGCGACAATCTTCAGCGCCTTGTCATAGGTGATCCGGCTGAAGGTGTCCATGCCGAGCGTGATCAAAATCACCGCCGTGTGGCCTTCGACCTCCGACAAGCCGTTATACTCTGACGGGCCGTTCTCTTCGTCATAGAGCTGAATCGCCTTGCCGCCCAAGAGCGCGAACGACAGCGCGTCCCAGAGGTTGGTCTCGCGGAAGTTCAGCATGTCGCGATAGCCGGACACCACCGCCTGGTGCAGCCGGTTGCGGTCGTCGGTGAAGTCGGTGACGACTTTCGGCTTCATGGCAAAGGTGACGAGCGCGATCTGATCCTCTTTCTTGACGAAGCCGTCAACAAAGATGGCCGCGGCCTGAAAAATCTCCTGCGCAAAGCTCGGATCAAAATAGTTGCTGATAAAGTGATTGCCGCGATTATTTTCGAGCAACAGCACGGCGGTCATCGGCCCTTCGCCGTTGCGAAAGTTGGTAATCTCCTGCTTAACCCCGTCTTCATAGATGGTGAAATTCTTCTGCGCAAGATTGCTATAGATGCGGCCCGATTTCTTATCAATGACGGTGACATCAACGTTGACGACCTGGGTGCTGAGCTTGACGACCTGCTCGTCTTTGCCGAGCTTGGGCATCGGCGGCAGCGGCTCTTGCGGCTCCGACGGTTTGCCTTTTTGCTCGTCAACCTTTTTTTCGACCTTCTTCTTCTCCGGCTGGCGACCGCTCTGCGCCTCGACCCCGTGGCCGGGCCAGGCAGAAACGGTGACCAACCCGGCGAGCAACACGGCAATCGCCGGCGGTCGCAAGAATGCAAATGACTTCATACATCCTCCGTATCTGTATTGAGTGGCACGCCTCAAAGAGAGATTGGGCTGGAACCTGTGAAGCGAATGCCTGGTCTTATCTTAGCAGAGAGCCTCGGACGGTGGGAAGGAGTGAAGGATGGCCGCTACTGCTGAAAGAAGCGGCTGCGCCGGAAGACGCGGTCATCAAAGTAGCCGCGCAGCAGCTCGATGCGGTCGCCGTCATCTCCGGTAATCACCGTGACGACATCGTAGCGATAGGCTTCCATCGCGACATTCATCAATTGGCGATAACGACGGGCGGCGCGGGCGATCTGCCGCTGCTTGCGCAAATCAACGGCACGCTCGGGCGCGGCGAAGCGGTCCGAGCTGCGCGTCTTGACTTCGATGAAGCAGAGCGTCTCTCGGTCGTAAGCGATCAGGTCAATCTCGGCGTTGAGCTTCTGCCCGGAGAGCGCCCGCCCCAGCGGCACGCGGAAATTGGTCGCGACGATTTCGTAGCCCTGATTACGTTTCAGATAATCGAGCGCCGCCGCTTCGCCGCGCTCGCCAAGCCGCAGATGTGCGGCGCGCGGCATGCGCCGGTCGCCGGGCCGTAGCTTTTTTAATGCGCCGAACATCTTGCCTCCCGCATCCTTCGCCGCTAAGTTGCCGGCTGATTATACACCTCAGAGGCGGCTGCCGGAACCATTCAGTCGCCGCGGTTGACAGCCCCCGCAGGCATTGCATATAGTGCAGGCTCAGCCGATCAATCCACCATCAGGAGATGCCAATGAGCGCGCAGGAAAAGCTCTCTTTCATCAACGATCCCAACCTCAAAATCTTGATCAGCGAAGACGAGTTGCGGGCGCGCGTGCGCGCGATGGGCGAGCAGATCACGCGCGATTATACGGGCAAGAACCTGCACCTGCTGGGCGTGCTCAAAGGTGCGTGCGTGTTTCTCTCTGACCTGATGCGATCCATTGATCTGCCGGTGTCGCTCGACTTCATCGGCATATCGAGCTACGGCGCGGCGACCAAATCGTCAGGTGAGGTGCGCATTACCAAAGACCTCGACGTCAGCTTGGCGGGCAAAGACGTGCTGGTCGTCGAAGACATCATCGATACTGGTTTGACGCTCAACTACATGGTCAACATCTTCAAGTCGCGCGAAGTCAACAGCCTGGCCATCGCCGCGCTGCTCGACAAGCCTGAGCGCCACCAGATCAGCATTGACGCGCGCTACATCGGCTTCACAATCCCCAATGAGTTCGTCGTCGGCTATGGCCTGGACGTCGGCGAGCTTTATCGCAACCTGCCCTTCATCGCCGTGCCGCAGAACCCCGACAATCTGGTGAAGAAATAGACCGCGGCGGGAGCAGAGGCGCGCAGGCGCTTCGTCCAGCTTTTCCCATGCCGGGCACGCCTTAATGCCCCGCCCTGCGCGCCCCCACTGCCGCCGCGGTGGTCGTTACGCGTCTACCAATCAGCGAACAGCTTGAAGGCGATGACCGCCAGCATCCAATGTGTCGCCGCGTAGAGCAGCAGCACGTGGCGCGCGTTTTTCTCCATCGCCATCTGTCGCAGCTTGTAGAGCAGATCATAGGTGAGCTTGAGAAAGTGATCGCGCCAGTCGTGGCCGAGGTATTGATTGAGTGCTGAGAACTGCGGCGTGATCGAATCCACCAGCGACGTGTCGCCTTTTTCGACGGCGGGCCGCTCGCGGCAGCGCCCCAGCCCTTCGCGCATCAGGCGGCGGGCTTCGCGGCTGCGCCGCCACATGAAGCGCAGCCAGAAGCACAGGTAGCCGAGCCACAGCCAGTGACAGACCCACATGACAGCTTTCCAGATGGCTTGAAGAATCGCCGTGATCGTTTTCACGATGGCGTTTACGGCATCGCCGAGCGGCTTGAAGGCGACCTGCGAGACTTTGTTAAACAGCAGAAGCGCACGGCGAGCGCGTGACGGACGCGGCTTCGGCTTCGGCGGCAGCGCCCAGCCCGGCCCGCCGTTGACGGTGCGCGTCGCCGGCTCCCAGCCACGGGTGCCGAGCGGATAGCGATAGTCGGGATATGCCCGCTTGACGTCTTGATAATCCACCAGCCGACTGCCGGCAAAGCCGCCGCGGTCATAAATCGCCCGCCAGTAGTTGTTGTAGGAGGCCAGCCGGTCGTGGCAGACGGCGGCGGTGTAGAGCGCATCGCGCGCCGCCCGCGTGTTCGGGTAGCGGTTGACCACATCGAGATAGATCGGCAGGGCGCTCGACGCCGCATCATGCTTCTGCATGTAATCAAACAGCAGCCGCGATTCGTCAGCGCGCCGGAAGCCGCCGCCGCTGTCGAGATCGTAGAGGTGATACTGGCGCATGCTATTCCACGCCGGGTTGTAAAACAGTAGATCGCCCTGAAATTGATAGCTGGCGAGTTGATAGAGCGCCTCGGCCTTTGCTTCGTCGCCCTGCGCCAGATTCACCTGTTGTTCGAGCCGTTCGAGATCATTAGCCGTGTGCAGGTCTTGCTCGATCCATTCAGGGCGAATGCCGCGGATACGCTCATCCCAGCTCAGACTCTTTACCGGGTCTGACGATGGCTCGGAATAAGAGCCGGGGTAGTAGTGGCTATAGCGATCATCAGCGCCGCGACCGATTGGGTGAATCACCATCAGCGTCTGGCGTGCATCGTTCCAGCGGTGGTCGCGCAAGTAGCGGACGCCGAGGGCGTACTGCAATTCGTCACTGTGCGGTTGCGTCGGGTGATTCTTGATGAACGCCGCGAGCTGATCGGTCGGCATCAGCACGTCAACGAAGTAAGCCACGTCGAGCCGATAATCGAGCGCCAGGTATTGTTCGAGCCCGCCGTCGAGATCATTCATATCTTCGGCGACCATTGCCAGGTTGCGCCGCGCCCCTTCGGTGTAACGGTTGTTCGGATTTTCGGCGACCAGTTGCGTGAGCGCGGCGCGCGCTTCTTTCAACCGCTTGAGGTGATAGAGCGCGACGGCTTCGACCCACAAGGCTTCTGCGCGAATGTTCGCCTGCGCGCCGCTGCTCAAAGCCTGATGCGCCAGCCGCGCCGCTTCAGCGTCATCATCCAGCTCGAGGCTGGCTTGAGCGAGACGCACGACAAAGCCGCTGCCGACCGCGCCGCTGCCATAACGCTTCATCATCCGCGAGGCGAAGGCGACAATGCGCTTCAGCTCGTCAGCGCTATTCTTATAACGCTGCCTCTGTCCCCCGGCGCTACCGCCACAGCCGATGCCGTACCCGGAGAGCGGTTCGAGTGCGACGGTATAGACGTTGTGATAGGCGTAGGCAAGCGCCGCGGCGGGCTCGTCTTCGATGAGCTTTTCAACGCGCGCCATGTCGGTCTCGCTGGCGTGGTAGCGAACAATGCCGAGCGAAAAGACGGCTTCGATGCGGCTGGCTTCGTCGCGTGAAGCGAGCATTCGATAGTATTCGGCCAACGCCGCGGCGCGGTCGCCGAGTTGGCGATAGATGTAGGCGATCCAGCCCTGCGCGTCGGCAGTCAGGCGGCCACGGGGATAATCGTGAATGACGCGGCGAAACCCAGCCTGGGCATCACGCATCAGCTTTGGACAATCACCATCACAAGGGGCAAATGAATCCATAACTTTGGCGCGCGGAGCAATCTTGAGCGCCGCCAGTGCCGCCATGTAAAGTGCTGCCTCGCGCTTTTCGCTATGTGGATAGCGTGCCGCAAATGCCTTGAATCTCGCAATGCCTGCTTCTGCGTTCGCTGAATAAGCAATCACCGCCCATAAGTAAGCAACATTGTCCGCCAGGTGAACATCTTCTGCTGCTTCTGTATCCAGCTTAACGACGGGTTGACCATCATCGACTAATGTGCGGGCTTGCAGATAACAGCGAACGCTATCTTCGCTTGCACCCTGGTCGAGCGCCGCCAGCGCGTCGAGCTTATCAAACGCCGCGTTGCGCCGATGGCGAAAGTCTTTCGGCTCGTCATCGCCGGTGTCGCGCAAACGGGCGGTGCGTTGCAAATACTCCTGTAGCTTCCTGCGCACGGTGGCGAGCCCCTCGGTCCGTTCGGCTCTGAGCGATTCGTCCCAGAGATAATCGATCCCCTTCGTTTCGCGCTCGCCCTCTTCGTAAGACTCATCCTCGTCGTATTCGGTGCTCCACGAAAACAGCTTATTGTCGGCGTCACCGCTATGGCTCAAGCGCGGCAAGCGCCCGAACTCTTTCGCCGAGCGGAAGGTATTGAACCGCACGGAATGATCCGTGCCCGGCCAGCCGCAGCCGAGCGCTGCCGCCGCGATGGCACACACCGTTAGCGCCGCCAGGAGCCACGACCGCCCGCTGCGGCTGAATCGTTTGCCGAGTCTCTTTTTGTTTTGCCTGATGTGATGTGCCCGATTCATGATGTGCGCTCTCGTTTAATGGGAATGGTTCGGCGTTCGGAGACTTCGCGTCCGTCGTCTGTCGAGGTGGTGAAGCGGACTTCGATGGCGGGCGGCAATGAAGCCAGCGTCAGTACTGCTCCGGCACGATCACCCGGCGACCACGAACGCAATTCCAGCTTCACTGCACTAGCGCGGCGCAGGCTGCAATTCCTCACCTCTATCTCCGCGCCATCGCCCGCACCACAGAGCAGCGACGATGAATCAAAGCCGCGCAGACTGAGCTGCCGCAAGCTACCCGCCGGCAGTTGCACAATCAAGCTGGCCGCGCCCGCGCCGAGCCGCGCCCGTGTCGCGCCATCGTTGACAAGACTGAGCGTGACGGTTGCTGCGTCCGCTTTGTTTGTACTTGTGGCCTCGATCACAAACGAGCTGGCCGGATGCGCGCCGCTGAGCGCGCTGGCAATTTCGGCCACGGACAGGGCGGTCGCGTCACCGCTCTCAGGCAAGCGAAAGACGCAGATGCCAAGCAACTGCTCGCCCGCCCGTTCGCGCACCGCACGCCCGCAGGCAGCCAGAGCCGCGGCGCTCGGCACGTCGAGCATCAACCATTCGCCGGCGCGGATCAGCAGGTGGTCAAGCTGCGCGTCTTCCGTGGCGCGATAGACGTAGCGCCATTCGCTCGCCGGCGCGTCGCCTGTGCGGGTGGGCTCGAACGGGCGCTGCTCGATCAGTTGCAACTCGCGGCAGGCGGCAACCAGCGCCGGGTCGAGATCACCAACGACCGCCCGCCGCTCGCCGCCCGCGGCGCAGTGAATCGCATACCCATAAGCGGCAAGCCCCGCATAAAACGGGCGGTTGAAGCTGGCCGCGCGGCTGACATCGCGGGCCACCGCTTGCGGCGAAGCGATGGCGATTGGCTCGTCAAGGTGTGAGGGAATCTGCGCGCCGTAGAGTTGAGGAATCCAGAAGTCTACCGCTGCAAGCGCGCTGCCCAGATCAGCCGACGCCATCCATGTCGGCAGGCCGGTGATCGATAGCCGCGTGCCTTCGGGCAATCGCTGACGCAGGGCGTTTAGCAATGCAGCGTAACGGGCAAGCAGCCGCGTCGGCACGTCGAAATCCAACTGCACGCCGGCGACGTGTGCCGCATCCGTAGTGGCCCTTTGTGTGTCATCTTTGTAAGAGGCGACCACTTGATTGGCAAGCGCCGCCGTGTCGAGCTTCTCGAACGACGCCAGCAACGTCGGCGTCGCGTTGTAGACCAGATAGGTTTTGACCGCAGTAGGAAAGCGGCCCGCCGTCGTGTGAATACAGCGCAGATGGCCGTCGCCGTAATCGATCTGCCCTGCGCGCAGGAAGAGCGTTTGCGCGCCGGTCTGCGCGACGGCTCGCTCAATGTCAGCTTGATTCGGCAACCGCGACCGCCAGGCCCAGAAGGCGACAGGAACTTCGCTGATTGACCAGGCGCGCGGCGACGCCGCATTGAAGTGCACGAGGCCGACCGCTGCCGCGATGGTCAGCAGCACCAGAGCCAGCAGGCCGTGCCAGCGTCTGTCGCGTGCCTGCACAATTTGCTGGCGGATGAAATCGCCGATCTTCATGGCGGCGATTATCGCGCAGTCCGCAGAATACGATACCGCGCGCCGCAACAGCGGGCGCAAGGTGATCGCCTTAGTCACGGGCGGGGCTGGCCCGCCGCGCGCGACTGTGGCTAACCACATTGACCAACGGCGCGCACCCGACTAGCATCGAAGTCGCGGAGATTACATATCATCCATTGAAAGCGAGACCCTTGATGAAGGCGAAACCTCTGCGCTCGACACCCGGCTTGCTGCGGGCAGGGCTGTTGCTGGTGGCCGTCGCTTTGCTCTTTCGCTTGCCGATGAGCGTTTCTGCCTGCGCGTGCTGCGCCGAAGAGGGCGAGTGGGACGAGGGCAAAATGAAGATTGAAGACTCGCTGCTGACGGAGATCAATCGTCTGAAGCCATCGGCAAAAGCCTCGCTCTTCACGACTGCCGCCTTCCCCGAAGGCGTCAATGGCATCGCCGGCATCACCGAAGCCACGGATACGAGCTTTGATGTGGCGCTGTCGCGCAGCGGACGGCAGTGGACGCTGGCGCTGACCGACGCGAAAGGCGGGCGCGGCGCGCTGGTCTTCTCGATGCCGCCGACCGCGACGTTCTTGAACGCCGACATTCACGATGGCCTGAAAGGCGGCGGCGGTGGCCCATTGCTCTACAAAGAGCTGCGACTGGAAGGCAAAGCCTGGGGCAATGGCATCTTCGCCAGGGGCATCACTGCCGATACGAAATTCCGGCTGGTGCTGCAAGGTCGGGGCAATCATTGCCCGGCGGCTGAAGACTTCAAAGGCTGGAATCTGCGCGTCAGCGGGGCGAAGGCCGATTATACGTTTTACGGCTCCTTCGCATCGCCGGCGAAACCGTAAAGCGAGCGACGCAATGGCAATCCTGATCGCCGAAGACAACCTGGCGCAACGGCGTTACCTGCGCGAGTTGTTGGAGCGCGAGTTCACCACGCACGTCCCGGTTATCGAAGCCGGCGACGGCGAGCAGACCATCGAGCTGGCGCTCGCGCACCGCCCGCATCTCTGCGTGATGGACATCCAGATGCCGAAGCTGTCGGGCGTCAAAGCGGCGCGCGCCATCTGGCGCGGCTTCCCGCAGGCGCGCATCATCTTCTGGACACAGTTCCCGCACGAGATTTACATCAACGAGATTCGCCGCATCATCAAGACGGTCGAGCCGCCGCCGGCCTACGGCTTCATCGATAAGAACAACCCCGAGTCGCGCTTTCTGCGCTTCGTCGCCGCCGTGCTGGAAGACGGCGCGGACATGATCGATCCGGCGTTCAAGGATTCATTCAAGCGCCCGCTGCTCACCGAGTTTGAAGCCGAGGCGCTCTATTACCTGGCGCTCGGACTGTCGAACTGGGCCATCGCCCGCAAGTGCAGCTTGAGCTTGCGCGGCGTCGAGAGCCGGCTGGCGACGCTATACGAAAAGCTCTTCGCCGCCTCGCCCGAAGGCACGATGAACGAGACCTATGACCGACTCGCTTACAACGTGCGGACGCGGGCTTTCTTTGAAGCGCTGCGGCGCGGCCTGCTCAACAGCGACGAGTTGCAAAAGGCCGCCGACGAGCTGGACAGGTGGATCAACCGCGACCGCAAGCGCTTCGTCGAAGAGCCGAAGGGGTGTGGGCCATCGAAGCCTTGAGATTTACCGGCGTGCGTGTTTCGCGATTTCAAGCTCCGTAGGAGCGCAATGTTTATAGATTGAGGTGCATGATAGACACCAAGCCCCGTAGGGGCGAAATGTTGACCTTGCGCTCCTACGGAGCTTGGCTGCATTAATTGACCATCGTTCTATAAACATTCCGTGCCTACGGCACTGATTGCAGAAATCGTTCTCACACGGACATTGCCATGAGCGTTCGCAGAAACCTCCGCACAAAGATTGGCACCGCTTGCCTGCTCGCCGTCGTCTTACTTGCCATCAATCTCGTCAAGGGTGAAAGCCAGGGCATATCGGCCAGTCTCCACCAGTGGGGCGCAGTGACGTTGTTTCATGGCTTGCCTTCCGATCACGTGCGCGCCATCGCGCAGGACAGCGAAGGCGTGATGTGGTTCGCTACCGATGGCGGGCTGGCCAAATACGACGGTCGCCGCGTGCAGAAAGTCAGTGACGAAGCGCTGCCGTCTGAGCGCATTCGTGCTTTGCAGTTCGACTCCGATGGCCGCCTGTGGATCGGCACAGACGCCGGCGCGGCGGTTCTTGCCGACAATCAGTTCAAGCGCGTTCCGCAGACCGAATCGCAAGCGATCACCGCCATCGTCACTCCCGGCGGCGGGCGCGCGTTTATGACCGGCGAGCCAGGCGAGATATTTGATTGCCGGCTCTCCGGCAACGGCAGCTTTGCCGTTAGCGCCATCACGCCGGCGGACACGCCATTGCTCTCGACAGATGCGAACGGCCACGCGCCGCTGCCGATCACCAGCCTTGCGGCTTTCGACAACGCGCTTATCGTCGGCACGCGCGGGCGCGGTCTGCTCAGGGTTCAAACCGACCGCAATGACGCGCCGATTGTCCAGGAGATTCTCAGCCGACCGCGCGCTTTCTATGTCGAAGCGCTGGCTGCCGACGCGAATCATCAATTGTGGTTCGGCTCACAAACGACTGCCGCAGACAGCGGCCTCTATGCGAGCGGCGACTTGCGCCATCCAGAAAAAGTCGGCGTCGGGTTGGGCACGGTGACAGCGCTCTGCTTTGATCGGCGCGGCGACCTGTGGACAGGGACCGATGGGCAGGGCGCGGCGCGCTTTCACGATGGCCGGCGGCTCGAACGCTTGACGTTTGCCAGCACGGCAGGCGGCCTGCGCTCAGATCATGTCTATGCGGTCTTCGTTGACCGCGAAAGCGTCGTCTGGTTCGGCACAGACCGTGGCATCTGCCGCTATGATCCACACGGCCCGCGCATCGAACAGATTTCCGAAGACAGCGAGAGCAACTTTGCGCGCACCCTATTTCGCACGAGCAGCGGGGAGTTGTGGTGCGGCACGAATCGCGGCCTATTCGCGCACAAGGCGGAAGGCTGGGAAGCCACTCTGTCGCTCGCAGGGCCTGCCATTCACGCGATCAACGAAGACGCCGGCGGGCGCTTGCTCGTCGGCACGGCGGCGGGACTGTTCATCGAATCCTCCCCACAAGACCGTTCGACGCCGAGCCGTTCACCTCTCACAACCGCCTTTGCTCGGTTTGACGAGACCAACGATAGCGTGCGGGCGATCCAACGATTTCGCGGCGCGCTCTACGTCGCCAGTTTCGGGCGCGGCGTCGAACGTCTGGAAGCCAACAGCCGCGCCCGGATATGGCCCGCGGATACGAGCGACGCGAGCCTCCGTCAGGTCGTCAGCCTCTATGCCGAAGGCGACCGACGATTGTGGATCGGCACGGCAACGGCGGGCGTCTTCGTCTTCGACGGCACTAGCACCAGAGCCGCCGACGGGCTCGACGCGTTGCGCGGCGCGGCGGTATGGGCAATTGACGGCTCGCCGGATACGGTGCTGTGGGTGGCGACGGCTCGTGGCCTGTTCGCTTTGCGTGATGGCAAGCTGACGGTGCTCATCAACGACACGGACGCGCGCAGCGTCGTTGCCACATCGCCGAACCTCGCGTGGTGCGCGACCGCCGGCAAGGGTCTCTATCGCGTCTTGCTCGACGACGCAGCGGGCGTCATCACGAGCCGGCGCGATGTCGAGCAGGGTTTGCCGTCCGAGCAGGTCTTTGCCATCCTCGCACCGCGCGATCAACCGACTGTCTGGGTAGGCACGAATCGCGGACTGGCGCGCTTCGAGCCGAACATGGTTGCGCCGCTCGTCTTCCCGGCGCGCGTGCTCGGCAAGCGGCTGTTTAGCAATGAAGAGGTGCGCGACGGGCTCAGCCTCGAATACCCGCAGAACAGTTTGGCGATTGATATGGCGGCCTCAAGCAGTCGCAGTTTCCCCGAACAGTTTCAGTATGCCTTCGCGGTCGTGGATGACGCGGGCCGCCGCCTTCGCCAGAAGCTGTCGCGTGATTCGCAACTGCTGCTCGAGGGCTTGCGGACCGGGCATTATCGCATTGAGGCGCGCGCCTTCACCAACGACTTGATGGCCTCAGAGCCGTTTGTAATCGAATTCACCGTGACGCGCGCGCCGTTCCCGTGGGCGTCGGCAGCATTGGCGTTTTTGCTGTTGCTGGCGCTGGTCGCCGTGGGGTGGGGTTATCTTCAGAATCGCCGCATGCGGCGCACCAACACGGCGCTTGAATCTACCAACCTACAACTGGCTGAAACACGCTTGCAGATTGCCAACGAAACCGAAGCCGAGCGCCGCCGCATCGCCCGCGACCTGCACGATCAGACGCTTGCAGACTTGCGGCGGCTGATGATGATGAGCGATCAGTTGCCGGCAAATGGCCATGCGGCGGTCGAGCCTTTGCGCTTCCGGCAGGAGATCGAAAACCTTTCGGGCGAGATCCGTCGCATCTGCGAAGACCTGAGCCCGTCAGCGCTCGCCAACGTCGGATTGGCGGCGGCGCTGGAGTGGGCCTTAACGAACGGTGTCGCGCAGTTGCCCGACGAGCAAAAGTTCGCTTATGAATTTCAGTGCGAAGAAGGGCTTGATGAAAAGCACCACCTGAAGAGCGCGCTACAGATTCAAATCTTTCGCATCGTACAGGAAGCCGTCAACAACGTCTGCCGCCACGCCGCCGCCCGCCGCGTCAGCTTATGCGCGAGAATTGATGCGGACGGCGCGCTGTTGATCGAGCTTGCGGACGATGGCCGTAGCTTTGATGCGAGTCAGACGAATGGCACGCGTGGGCGCGGGCTGGCAAACATCGGCTCGCGCGCCAGCTTGATCGATGCCGAGGTCAGTTGGACGCCGCGCACCGAAGGCGGCATGCGCTTCACGCTGCGCAAAGCCATTCCGCACGCCGCGGTTTCCTGATCCGACAGTCGCGGCGCGCTTTCTGTTTCCTCGCCCTCAAGGCAACAGTTATAATTTCCACTTCAGGCGGAGCAATGCAACGATGAAAGAAATGACACAGCCGCTGGTTGGCATCATCATGGGCTCGACATCCGACTGGGAGACCATGACGCACGCCGCCGCAACGCTCGAATCGCTCGGTGTGCCATTTGAAGTCCACGTCGTCAGCGCGCACCGCACCCCCGATCTGCTTTTCGAGTACGCCTCGACTGCTGAAGGGCGCGGTCTCGAAGTCATCATTGCGGGAGCGGGCGGCGCTGCCCACCTGCCCGGCATGACCGCCGCCAAGACGGCGCTGCCAGTGCTGGGCGTGCCTGTCGAATCGAAAGCGCTCAAGGGAATGGACTCTCTGTTATCCATCGTGCAAATGCCCGCGGGCATCCCTGTTGGCACCCTGGCCATCGGGCGAGCCGGCGCGGTCAATGCGGCGCTGCTGGCTGCGGCAATGCTCGGCAACAAACATCCGCAGTTCCGCCAGGCGCTGAAGGCTTACCGCGGGCGGCAGACAGAGACAGTTCTGGGTCGCCCCGATCCCAGGGAGGCGTGATGCAGGTCGGCATCCTCGGCGGCGGGCAACTCGGACGCATGCTGGCGCTCGCCGGCTACCCGCTCGGCCTGCGCTTTCGCACGCTTGATCTGTCATCGGAAGCGCCCGCCGGTCACGTCAGCGAGCTGATGGCCGCAGACTTCAACGACACCGATGCGCTGAAGCGCTTCGCGCGCGGTCTCGATGTCGTGACCTATGAATTCGAGAACGTGCCCGTAGACCCTGCGCGCTACCTGAGCCGCCGCGTCGCCGTCTTCCCGCCGCCCGAAGCGCTGGAAGCGGCGCAGGATCGGCTGACCGAAAAACATTTCTTCGAGCGCCTCGGCATTCCGACGCCACCTTTTGTCGCTGTAGATAACTGGGACGATTTAAAGAGCGCGCTCGGCGACATGGGATTGCCGGCGGTGCTCAAGACGCGGCGCTTCGGCTATGACGGCAAAGGCCAGGTGGTGATTCGCAAAACCGAAGACGTGACGCAGGCATGGCAATCGCTAGGCGGCGTGCCGTTGATCCTTGAAGGCTTCGTCGCCTTCGAGCGCGAGGTCTCTATTCTCGCCGTCCGCAGCCGCAACGGCGAAACGGCGTTTTATCCTCTCGTCGAGAATCATCACCACGAAGGCATCCTGCGCCTGTCGCTCTGCCCGGCTCCCGGAGCCAGTTCCGCGCTTCAGGGCGAAGCCGAGGCGTTTGCCCGCCGCGCGCTCGAAGCGTTAAACTATGTAGGCATACTGGCGATTGAATTCTTTGAGCGCGACGGTCATCTGCTGGCGAATGAGATGGCGCCACGCGTTCACAACTCCGGCCACTGGACGATTGAAGGCGCGGAGACGAGCCAGTTTGAAAATCACCTGCGCGCCATCCTCGGATGGCCGCTCGGGTCAACCGCGACGGTCGGCTACGCGGCGATGGTCAATTTAATCGGCACGCTTCCCGACCTGCGCAGCCTGCTGGTCATGGACAACCTGCATCTGCATCTCTACGGCAAAGCGCCGCGCCCGTATCGCAAGCTCGGACACATCACCCTGCGCACGACAACCACAGAAACGCGCGACGCGGCGCTCGTGCGCCTTCGTCAACTGGTCAGCCAGTAGTAAATGGCGGGCCGACTCTTCACCTTCGTTTGGCTTCGGACGCTTGAGCGCGCCAGGGCTTTCCTGTAACCGCGTTACTTTGCGCTTCGTCTTAAGGACTGTGGCAAAACTATGCAGCGGAACTTCATCATAAGGTATTGAAGAAGGCTCCCGAAGGTAAAGGATTACGGTATGCCAGAGATTATCAGCAAGATCAGCGCGACGATTAAGCGCCGCAGGGGACTGCTCGCCGGCCTTGCGTTGCTCGTCTGCGCCGCCATCGCCGGCTTCCTGTTGTGGGGCAACAAGGCCGCCGCAAACGATTACATCACGGCGAAGGTTGATCGCGGTAACGTCGAAGTCAACGTTTCGGCAACCGGCACGGTGCAGGCAGTAACGACCGTGCAGGTCGGCTCGCAAGTGTCGGGCACGGTGCAATGGCTCGGCGCCGATTTCAACTCGCAGGTCAAGCGCGGTCAGGTGATCGCTCGCCTCGACCCGGCCATCTTTCAAGCGCAGGTAGATAATGCGCGCGCCAATGTGCAGAACCAGCAGGCGGCCATCATTGGGGCGCAGACCGAGATCGTCAACCAGCAGGCCAACATCAAAGCCTCACAGGCGAACGTCGAAGTCAACCGCGTGCAGCGCGACGACGCGCTGGCCGTGGTCAGACGCTATCAAGAGCTCAAGTCGGTGATTCCGAGCCGCGACATCGAAGCCGCGCAGGCCACCGCCAACGCCGCCGCCGCGCGCTACGAGCAGGCACAGGCGCAGCTCGGACAGGTGCAGGCGGGGCTGGCGCAATCGCGCGCCAAGCTCGACCAGGCCAAAGCGGGACTGGCGCAAGCACAGGCGCAACTGTCGCAGCAACAGGCGAACCTCGACCATTCAATCATCGCTTCGCCGATTGACGGGGTTGTCGTATCGCGCGCGGTTGACATCGGCCAGACGGTCGCTGCCAGCTTGCAAGCGCCAACGCTTTTTACCATCGCCAACGACCTGACCAAGATGCAGGTGCTGGCTTCGATTGACGAAGCTGATGTCGGACAGATCAAGCAAGGCATCAAGGCGAACTTCTCTGTGGATGCCTTTCCCGGCGAGACTTTCACCGGCGAGATTACGCAGTTGCGCTTGAACGCGCAGACGACACAGAACGTCGTCACTTACTCGGCGGTCATCGAAGTGGCGAATCCTGAATTGAAGCTGCGGCCCGGCATGACGGCCAACATCACGATTCCTGTAGCGCGGCGCGATAACGTCTTGACGGTGCCGAACGCGGCGCTGCGTTTCAAGCCGACGCTCTCGGATAAAGAGCAGGAAGCGCTGCGGCAGAAGATGGAAGAGCGCCGCAATCAGCGCCAAGCTGAGCGTCAGGGCGCAGAATCGCAAGGCCAGCAACCGAACGCGCAAGGTCAACAGCCGAACGCGCAGGGGCAGCAGCCGGCGGCGCAAGACCAAGCCGGTGGCGCGCAGGGCCAGCGGCGCGGTCGGTCGGGTGACGGTCAGAGCCAGCCGGCGCAAGGCGAAGGCAATCAGCCGGCGGCGGGCGCAGGCGGCGACAGCCAGCGGCGCGGCGGCCAGATGGTATGGGTGATGGTCGGCGAAAAGCAGATCGAGCCGCGCTTCGTGCGCACAGGCTTGACCAATGGCCGTCTCACCGAAATCATTGCCGGCGATTTGAAAGAAGGCGAAACCATCGTCATCGGTCAGAATGATGCCAGCGGCGGCAACCGTCCACAGCAAGGCGGCTCGCCCTTCCAGCAGCGTCCGGCGGGCGGTGGTCGCGGAAGGTAGTGGAACAGGAGTCAGAAGTCAGGAGTCAGGAGTCAGAATGAAAGCGGAGGCGCGAGAAGTGTACGCACTGCCGCCAACTTCCTTTTCCATTCTGTCTTCTGACTCCTGACTCCTGACTTCTAGTTTGGGAGATTCTATTGGATACGCAAGTTATCACAGAGAAAGAGCGTGCGGTTGAGACCGCAGCCACGTCGCTGATTCAGCTCGATCATGTCCACAAGATTTACTACATGGGCGACATCGAAATTCATGCGCTGCGCGGCATCAACCTGAAGATCGAGCGCGGCGATTTCGTCGCCATCATGGGCGCATCGGGCTCGGGCAAATCAACGACCATGAATATTCTCGGCTGCCTCGATAAGCCGTCGCGCGGCCACTATTTTCTCGATGGGCAGGACGTCTCGACGCTCTCGAAAGACGAACTGGCCGACATCCGTAATCGCAAGATCGGCTTCGTCTTTCAAGGCTTCAACCTGCTGTCGCGCACCTCGGCGCTCGAAAACGTCGAGCTGCCGATGCTCTATCTCGGGCTCAAAACCGCCGAGCGTTTGAAGCGTGCTACCGAAGCGTTAGAGATCGTCGGCCTCAGCAACCGCATGCACAATATGCCGAATCAACTGTCGGGCGGCCAGCAGCAGCGCGTCGCCATCGCCCGCTCGCTGGTCAATCATCCGGCCATCATCCTGGCTGACGAGCCGACCGGCAATCTCGACAGCCGCACCTCGATTGAAGTGATGGACGTCTTCCAGCGGCTGAACGAAGAGCGCGGCATCACCATCGCACTGGTCACACACGAGCCGGACATCGCGCAGTACGCGCGCCGCGTCGTCGTCTTCAAAGACGGGCGCATCAAGCGCGACGAGCGCGTTGAGAATGTGCGCTCGGCGCGCGAAGAGCTCGACAGCCTGCCGCCGCCTGAAGAGGACGAGGAGGACGAAGAATGAACCTGTGGGGAACTTTTAGAATCGCTTTGCGGGCGCTGTCGCGCAACAAGCTGCGGTCGAGCCTGACTATGCTCGGCATCATCATTGGCGTCGCCGCGGTGATTGCGGTAGTCGGCATCGGCCAGGGCGCATCGGCTTCGATTCAATCGCAGATTGCCCAGCTCGGCAACAACATGCTTTACGTCATGGCCGGCTCCAGCAATCAAGGCGGCATGCGCGGCGGCGCCGGCTCGACGCCGACGCTGACGCCGGAAGACGCCGACGCCATCGAGCGCGAATGCCCGGCCGTGCGCGCCGTCAGTCCCGGCGTGCGCGCCAACGGCCAACTGGTCTTCGGCAATCAGAACTGGGCCGCGTCGAGCGGCATCCAGGGCGCCAACGAGAAGTTCCCCGACATTCGCGCATGGCCGGTCGCCAAGGGCGAGTTCTTTACCGAAGGCGATGTGCGCACCGCAGCGCGCGTCTGCGTCATCGGCAAGACGATTGAGGACAACCTGTTTGCCGGCGCCGACGCCCTCGGCCAGACGATGCGTATCCGCAACCTGCCGTTCCGCGTCATCGGCGTGCTGAGTACGAAAGGCCAGAACCAGTGGGGCCAGGATCAGGACGACACGGTCATCGTGCCCTACACCACGGCGCAGAAGAAGATGCTGTCGATCACCTGGATAAATCAGGTCATGGTGTCGGCGGTGAGTGCCAGCGCGACGTTTACCGCCGAGCAGCAGATCACCGAATTGCTGCGCCAGCGCCACCGCATCGCGGCGAATATGGATAACGATTTTTCGGTAAGAAACCTTACAGACGTGGCCGAGGCGGCGGACGCATCAAGCAAGATCATGACGAACTTGCTGGCGTCGGTGGCCATCGTGTCGCTGATGGTCGGCGGCATCGGCATCATGAACATCATGCTGGTGAGTGTTACCGAGCGGACGCGCGAGATCGGCATCCGCATGGCGATTGGCGCGCGCAGCGGCGTAATTCGCCGCCAGTTCCTAATCGAATCGATCACCCTGTCTTTGGTCGGCGGACTGATCGGCGTCGGCTTTGGCATCATCACGTCTATCGTCATTGCAAGAACGCTGAACTGGCCAATGTTGGTGTCGCCCTATTCGATAATCGCCTCGGTAGTCTTTTCGATGCTGGTCGGCATCGCCTTCGGCTACTACCCGGCACGCAAGGCCGCGTCGCTTGATCCCATTGACGCGCTACGCTACGAGTAAGGGAATAGGAGGCAGGGACTGGAAACTAGGGACGAGCAGAAACTCGCCGCGATCATCGACATGAAATCTTACAATTATGTTGCTAGCCCCTAGCCCCTAGTCCCCAGCCCCTATTCTTCGGGTATAATTAAAAAGTGAACAACAACCGTGCCCCACGCGTTTTGGAAGTCATGTTCATGAGAATGAAACGAACCGCCACGATTCTCGTGCTGTGCGTCGCGCTGACCGGCGGCTCACCGCTCGCGCGTGCCGCGTTCGCTTCAGACACCGACGATTCGCCGTCGGCGCAAGAGATCAAACAGGGGATTGTCCGCGATGTGACCAGTGCCGCAAGCCAGCACTTTCAGCGCGGCGAGCAAGCTTACAAGAGCGGTCAGTACGACATGGCCCGCCGCGAGTTCGACGCGGCGGTTGATTCAATCCTCACCGCGCCCATCAACATCGCTAACGATGACGAGCTGCGCGCTTACTACCGCGAACTGATTGAAAAGATCAACCGCTATCAGATCATCTCGATGGAGCAGAAGGACGGCGGCTTCAGCGAGCAGCGTTACGAGCCGTCGCCGCTCGACAAGCTGGCTTCGCTCTCTGAAGCCGAGCTTGAAGAGGTCGCCGCGGACGACGAAGTGATCAACGCGCGCTTCAACTTCAACTTCGAGTCGGCCTATCCGATCAAGCAATTCATCAGCTACTTCACGCGCGGGCGCGGGCGTGCGACGATGGAAGCCGGTTTGTCGCGCTCGGTGCGCTATCGCGCCATGGCCGAGCGCATCTTCAAAGAAGAAGGCGTGCCTACCGATTTGATCTGGTTGGCACAAGTCGAATCGGGCTGGAACCCTTATGCGCTGTCGTCGGCGGCGGCCAAAGGCATGTGGCAGTTCGTTCCCGCGACCGGCTCGCGTTTCGGCCTGCAACAGAATTACTGGGTTGACGAGCGCGCTAACCCGGAAAAGTCAACGCACGCTGCGGCCCGTTATCTGAAGTTTTTGGCGACCCGCTATCATAACGACTGGGCGCTGGCGCTGGCCGCTTATAACACCGGCGAAGGCAACGTGGACGCGGCGATTGCGCGCGCCGGTACGCGCGACTTCTGGCGCTTGCACCGCAGCGGCCACCTCGCGCAGGAAACCCGCAACTATGTGCCGGCCATACTCGCCGTGGTGACGATTGCCAAGTCGCCCAAGCAGTATGGCTTCGATCTGCCGCCGGCGTATCCTTATCGCTACGAGACGCGCTTGATCGCCAAGCAAACCGACCTGCGGCCACTGGCTAAAAAGCTGAACATCTCTTACGGCGCGTTGCTGGAGCTGAACCCCGAATTGCAACGTGGCACGACGCCGCCGGGCAAGCACGCGCTGCGCGTTCCCGCCGCTAGCGCCGTAAAAACCGAAGCGGCTGAAGCACCCACCGCCGTCACCAGCACGCCATAGTAAAGGCCGCCGCCAGGTTTCATTCACCAACCCGCATGGATGTAGCGCGATCTGTTAGATTGCCCTACATCCGATTGATAACCGCTATAGCGGTGGCCTATCGACACATCTGAAGTGGCCAGCTCGCCCGGCCTTGCCGCTCGACGCTGACAGATAAATCGCCGCGAATATTAGTATTGAAGCGCCCCTGCCGCTTTGTTATCATCGCCGCAGTCTGTTGGTCGCGCCCGCGAGCGCCAGCCCTGCATGATGCCCCTCCGTTGATGCCCCGTTGATTTGCGAGGTCTCTCCATGTTCGAGTTGTTCATCTTCATCGCCATCGTTATTTTTCTTGCCGTCATTGGCAGCTTCATCCCCATCGGCAACGAAAACTCGACTGTCCGCCGCTTGCCCTGGGTGACCTTCGCCATCATGGGAATTTGTGTGCTGACTTACTTTGTGACCTTGCCGGCGCAGGCAGGGAGCACGAAGGAAGTCGTCGAGAGCTTGGGCGACCTGGAAAAGTTTCTCGACAAGAACGAGGCGTTGATGGCCGATGAAGACGTCCGCAACAAGCTGGTGCAGTACGGCCTGATTCCGAAGCAGGGTGCCGACCAGATCAAAGAGCAGTTGCAGAAGAACCCGGAGCTGGCACGCGAGTATGAAACCTGGCTGGCCACCTCGGATGCTATACAGTTGCGCGAAGAGTTCAACAAGAAACTGATGGCCTATGTCGAGGCGCGCAAGAGTACGATCAATTATCGCTTCGGCGTTGCGCCCAACGGCGAATGGAAAATCTATCAACTGATCACCAGCGCCTTCCTGCATGGCGGCTACGAACATCTATTCGGCAACTTGATCTTCTTCTTCGCCATCGCTTTCGTGCTGGAAGATTACTGGGGACGCGGCGTCTTTCTGGGCTTTTATCTGGGAGGCGCAATTGCGGCGTGCATCCCCTTTATCGTCTCACCCTCGACGGTGCCGCTGATCGGCGCTTCAGGGGCGATCTCGGCGACGATGGGCGCGTTTCTCATCCGCCTGCCGCGCACCAAGATCAAGCTCTTGTTCTGGCCGGGCAATTTTCTCGGCTTCCTGCTGACACGCAAGCGTCTGGTGGTGATGGTGCCGAGTTACCTGTTCTTGATCGCTTACTTCATCGAGAACCTCATCCTCTGGTATTTCAATCGCAAGAATAATGGCGGCGGCACAGCGTTCTCGGCGCACATCACCGGCTTTATCTATGGCGCAGCCTTCGCCGGGGTGATGAAGGCGACGAAGTACGAAGAGACCGTCATCAACCCGAAGATCGAAGCTAAAGTATCGTTCGCCGCGCCGCAGGCCGTACAGGAAGGCTTAGAGATGATGGATCAGGGCAAGCTCGACCTAGCCGAGCGCAAGCTGCGCACGCACTTGATGAAAGAACACGACAACCTCGAAGCCATCCTCGCCCTGATTCACGTCTACGAGAAGCAACAAAACTATGACCAGCTCAATGCCATGTATGGGCGCTTGATCCGCTACCACCTGCAACGCAACGACAAGGAGGCGGCATTGCTCGCCTACGACAATCTGCTATCGGCATTCCCTGATAACGCCATCTGCCCGCGCATACCGCCGCGTGACTGGATGGTGATATGTGATTACCTGTACGAGGCCGCGATGAAGCGCGAAGCGGCGGTCGAGTACGAGCGCCTGAGCCAAGCCTGGCCCTATGACACGAACACAGCGCGGGCGCTGGTGCAAGGCGCGGAATGCGCTCTTGCGGTGCTTGACCCGGAGCGTGCCCTGCGCATGTTCGAGCAAGCCGAAAAACTCGCGCCACCGCAGGTGCTCGCCTCAAAGATCACCCTGGGATTGGAAAAATGCCACCGCATTCTCGACAATCACCCGAACTTCAAGAAGCACAAAAAGCCGAAGACGCCCATCTGGACGTGAAGATCAGTAGGCAGTAGGCAGTAAGATGCAGTGAAGGCAGCAGGGCGATGATTTTGGAATCACCATCTGCTGCCTTCTGAGTTTCCGATGATGTCTTAACTGCCTACTGCCTACCGCCTACTGCTTACTGCTTCAAAACCACGCCTTCAGGCTCAACTGAATCGTGCGCGGGCGCTGGGTGCGGCGCGGCAACAGGAAGTCTGCGTCGTTGCGGTCAATAAATTCGGAGCCGAAACTAAACGTCGTATTGTTAAACAGATTGAAGACATCGATGGCCGGGCGCAGGCGCAGATGCTCGTTGACGCGAACCGTTCGCGAGGCACGCAGATCAATCGAGCGTGATCCTGGCCCACGGCCAAAGTTGCGTGGCAGGTTGCCGCTCGAACCAATCGGCGCGAGCTGGAGCAAGGCTTTCACATCATCAGCGGTGGCACTGCCGGGCCGTCGCCATTCAGGGCGACCCAGAGGCCCGATAAAATTCGGGCGGTCGTTGTCAATGTCATTCAGGTTACGATCTACGCCGGAGCCAATATTGAACGGGCGCGACGAGCCGAACGAGACAATCGGCGCTAGATCGATCTCGACGCGCGGAATTTGAAAGATGCCGCTGAAGGTGAAGCGGTGCCGCTGGTCTTGCAACGACAGCGAGCGCTCTGCACGACGGTCGGCCAGGTCTTGCGGCGACGCGGTGTTGGTCGTGCCTTCGTCCACCAGCTTCGACAATGTATAAACGCCGCGGAACGTCATGCGACGGCCCGCCGCATAGCGCACCGAAAAGATACCGCCGTGATAAAACGAATTGCCGGTCGATTCCAGCAATTCAACCTGCGTGAGCGTCGGATCAGGGCGCAGGAAACGCACCGCGTTGAGCGCCGCCGCGATGTTCGCAGACATCGCCGTATTGAGGCCGAGCGTCAGAATGCGCACGCCATTGCGGACAGCAATCGCGCCCGCCGAAGTTGAGGTGTTGGCGCCGAGATCGAAGCGAACCACGTCGGCGTTAGCACTGCTGACGGGCCGGCGGCCCGCGGCGTTCGGGCGGTTGTCGAAGTCGCGGCTCAACAGGAACTCCGTCAGGCTGGCAAAGCCTTCGGGCACCGGCGGCGCGTTGATGTTCGACTCGCGCCACAGGTGCGCGCCGCGCGTGAAGATGTAATCGGCGCTGGCGACGATCTTATGGCTGATCTGCCGCTCGACGCCGATGCCGGTTTGCATCGTGTAGGGAATCTTCAGGTCGTCGCTGACGCGGCGCAAGAAGCTCGCTTCGCGGATGCCGAAACGGTCGGCCAGCGAGCGGTCGGTGATCGGCGTAGGAAACTTTACAGAATCGAGAACTGCCGGCGTGATGTCCGAATCCACGCTGAGCGTCGAGCGCCCAAGCGAGAAATCATCAATCGTTCTGAGCAAAGCACGGTTATAAAACATGCCGAAGCCGACGCGCACGACGGTCTTCCCCGGCTCGGCAAGCTTCTTGAATTTGCGAAACAGCTTGCCGCCGAATGGGTCCCACGCGACGGCGACGCGCGGGCTGAAGTTGTCGCGGTCTTTCAGTATCGATTCGTTGTCCCAGCGCATTCCGAACGACAGCGTCAGGTTCTGCCGCAGGTGCCATTCGTCTTGCGCGAAGACGCCGAGCACATTATTCGACAACTGGCTTTCGGTGTCGAAACGCTGCACGAACTGTTCGGGGCGGTTGGCGAGAAAGTCTTCGACGCTGGCGAAGGTGTACTCGCCGCCGGTCGCGAACAGATCGGTGAACGACGAGCGCACCAGTTGGACATCCATGCCGACCTTGAACAGGTGCGAGCCATAAATCAGCGACAGGTTATCCTGAAGCTGAAAGCGGCGCTCTTCTCTGGCAAAGGCCGGTGAGCCCTCGGAGCCGGTGTACGAGCCGGCAGTGACGCGCTCGGGCTGGCTGATGATGAGGCTGATCGAATCGGCACCGGCGCGATTGCGCGGCAGCAGGCGCGAATACTGCGCCCGCGCCTGGTTAACCAGATGGCCCGAAAAAATGTAATTGTCGGTGCCGCTGATCGAATCACTGTTGCGGCCTTCGATGAGCAGCGTATCGAGCAAGCGCGCGCCGCCGGGGAAGCCGCGCCTGTTTTCGCCGCGCTGCGCGTCGAAGCGCACTGAGGCGTTGTGCGAAGCCGTGAAATTAAAGTCGGCGCGCCCATTGATGACGTTGCGGTTTTCGGGCGTCGAGATGGCATCAGTAAATAATCCCACAAGGCTGCCGGCGCTGACCGGCTGATTTGGCGGCGGCAGCGCGAAGAGCGGGTTGGTGGCGATGGGCACGGTGGCGTTAATCTCAGCAAAGTCTGTGACATCAAGCCGCTCGTAGCTGGCGAAAAAGAAATCGCGATGCCTGCGGATCGGCCCTGAAAAGATTCCGCCTTCGCGGCGCTGCTGCTGCGGCACGCGATCCAGGCCGCGCGCGTTGCGGAAGTAGGTGTTGGCGTTCAGCGCTTCGTCGCCGAAGTAAAAGTAACCTTCGCCACGAAACTCGTTGGCGCCGCCGCGGGTCCGCAGGTTGATGCGCCCGCCCGAGGCGCGGCCATATTCGGCGGCGTACTGGTTGGTGATGATCTGCACTTCGGCGATGGCTTCGGGGTTGAGCGCGATGCGCTCGCGGGCGCCGCGGTCGTCGTTGTTGTCGAGCCCGTCAATCGTCAGGTTGTTGGAAGTTGCCGGCGCGCCGGTGAGCGAAAAGATGCCGGCCTCTTCCGGCGAGTTACGCACAAAGATGCCGCGCCCTTCGTCGGCCAGATCGGCAGTCGAAAGCGGCGCTTCACTGACGCCGCCGAGCAGGAAGACCATCTGTAGCGGGTCTCGATTAATGATGGGCAGTTCGTCCAGCTCGCGGCGCGTGATCGTGTCGCCGGTGACGGTGCGTGTCGTGTCAACAAGCGGCGGGTTGCTCGCCGTCACTGTGACCTGTTCGCTGACCCCGGATGGTTGTAGCGCGAAATCCATTGCCAGGACGCGCCCGCTGGTCACGGTCGTCTCGCCGGTCTCGTACTCGCGAAAGCCGTCTGCTGTCACTTTGAGCTTGTAGCTGCCGGGCGCATTCACCGTGATGCGGTAGCGCCCTTCGCTATCGGTAACCGCCCCGCGCTCGACGCCGGTCGCCGTGTAAATAGCGGAAACGCGCGCCCCGATCACCGCCGCGCCGGCGCTGTCGCGCACCGCGCCTTGGAAGGTGACGTTATCAAGGTCATCAGCGCGCGCCGACAGACTGGCAGACAGCATGAAGCCAAGCATGGCGACACAGATTGCCTTCTTCAGATGGAGAAGCCGACTCATACGCTTGCGCCTCCGTTTATTGCTTTGACTGGATCGTTAACCCGAAAAGCCCAGTGTGATTTTCGCTACTTCGGTGAACGCCGCTCAGGTGGCGCGAAAAGCGAAAGGAACACGACGAGAAGCATATCGAAAAACCGGGGGAAAGCAAGCAGGCGGGGAAGAAAAGAGGGGCTAGGGACTGGGGGCTAGGGGCTAGGGCTGCGCGCAATGATCGATCATTTGCTAACGGTAGAAACTTGCAATCCTATTGCTAGTCCCTAGCCCCTAGTCCCTACTCCCTGTCGAATGGCTTGCCGCCTTTGACGACCAGCTCGATGCGGCGGCGCGGCACCAGGGCGCTCTTCGAGTGCTCGTCGGGGCGGAAGATTTCGTGGCCGATGTTGTCGTGGATGTACTGTAGAAAGTTCTCGAACTCGCGCTGCATCAGCCGCATCTTTTCGCGCATATTCAAGATGATCTCGACTCCCGCGAGGTTGACGCCCAGATCGCGCGTCAGGTTCAAGATCAATTCGAGTTGCTCGATGTCTTCTTCGGTGTAGTAGCGTGTGCCTTTCTCTGAGCGCGATGGCTTAATCAATCCTTCGCGCTCGTACATGCGCAGCGTCTGCGGATGCACGCCATACTGCTCGGCGACAACGCTGATTGTGTACTTCTTGACTTTCTTGTTTCTCGACATGGCTACTCACTCGCCGTGCGCTCAAGGTCGTCGCCCTTGGCGCCGGTTTTGGTCATTCCCTGCTGTTCGTCTTTCAGCATTTCGACGGCGGCGCGCTTGGCCTTTTCGTTCACCAGGAACTTATCCAATTCCAACATGCCGGCGCGCAGCATCGAATTGCGCGTATCCGCTAAATCGCGCTCGTACTCGGCGGCGGTGCGGTTCTTCAACCGCTGGCGGTCGCGCATGAGCGCCCAGAACCCCAGGGCGATCAACGCCAGCACAGTCAGCCAGACGAGCGTATCGGTCATTGCAGCCTCCGCTAGTCAAGCCCCATCTCGGCGCGTGGGTTGTCCTGATTGTAGCGCGCGAACTGGTGGAGCAATTCCTTGGTCTCTTCGCCGATCACCGGCGGCAGGGTGATCTTCACCTCAACGTACTGATCGCCGCGCACACCGCCGGCGCGCAAGCTCGGCGCGCCGCGCTCGCGCAGGCGGAATTTCTGCCCCGACTGCGTGCCCGGCGGCACGCGGAGCAGCGCCTTGCCGTCAACGGTCGGCACTTCGATCTTAGCGCCGAGCGCCGCTTCCGGCACGGTGATTGGCACTACACAATGAATGTTGTCGCCGCGCCGCTTGAAATAAGGATGATCGCCAACGTTCGTGATGATGTAGAGGTCGCCGGGCGGGCCGCCGTACTGACCGGCATGGCCTTTACCGGCTACACGCACGCGCGAGCCGGTCTCGACGCCCGCAGGAATGCGCGCCGTCATGGTTTCACGCTGCGGAGTGATGCCCAACCCCTGACACTTTGAGCAAGGCTGCGGCACTCTGCCTGAGCCGTTGCAGTTGGCGCAGCGCGCCGCGCCGCCGAAGATACGCTGCTGCTGGCCACTGCCATTGCAGGTCGGACAGGTCACCGTCTCGCCGGCAGTCTCGCCTGTGCCGTGACAGGCGGCACAGGCTTCGCTGCGCTCGATTTCGAGACTGGTCGCCTGGCCGCGCATGGCCTCTTCAAAAGTGAGGCTGAGCGCATACTCGATGTCAGCGCCGCGCGTCGGCTGGCGGCGCGGCGTTGCCTGACCGCGCACACCGCTGAAGATCTCCGAGAAGATGTCGCGGAAGTTGGCGGCGCCGAAATTCGAGAAGTCGAACGGCGCGCCCGCCGCCGCGGCGTGCTCCGAGTAGTAACCGAGCCGGTCATAGACTTCGCGCTTCTTCGGGTCCGACAGCACATCGAAGGCTTCTGAGATCAGCTTGAACTGCTCTTCGGCTTCCTGATCGCCCGGATTGACATCCGGGTGATAGCGCCGCGCCAGTCGGCGGTACGCCTTCTTGATCTCGTCGGTCTTCGCGTTGCGCGACACCCCGAGCGCTTTGTAGTAATCGTGGTTCGCAGGCATAAGCTAGTAGGCAGTAGGCAGTAGGCAGTAGGCAGAGTCATCCGAATCGCAAGCGTGCCGTCGAATTGCGGCGGTCTACGGGCAGGTGCCTGACTGCCTACTGCCTACGGATTACTTCTTGTCGTCAACGTCAACGAAATCGGCGTCAATCACGTCGTCGCCGCCCGACGCACCTGCCGACGCGCCCGCGGCACCGGTGTCGCCGCCCTGGCCGCCCGCCTGGCCGCCGCCCTGCTGCGAGGCTTGCTGGTACATGATCTCGGCTAGCTTGTGCGTCGCTTTCACCAGGTTGTCGTACGCCTTGTTGATCTCGTCGGCGTCGTCTACGTCGAGCTTGCCTTTGGCTTCGGCAAGCGCCGATTCGATGTTGCTGACGGTTTCAGCGTCAACCTTGTCGCGATGCTCAGACAAGGTCTTCTCGGTCGAGTAGATCATGCCGTCGAGCTTGTTGCGCGCCTCGATGCGCTCGCGCTGGCGGCGATCATCTTCGGCGTGCGATTCAGCGTCTTTCATCATGCGGTCGATCTCGTCTTTCGACAGGCCCGACGACGCGGTGATGGTGATCTTTTGCTCACGCCCGGTGCCGAGGTCTTTGGCCGAGACGTTGGCGATGCCGTTGGCGTCAATGTCAAAGGCGACTTCGACCTGCGGCACGCCGCGCGGCGCCGGCGGAATGCCGACCAGATGGAACTTGCCGAGCGTGCGGTTCTGCGATGCCATCGAGCGCTCGCCCTGAAGCACATGAACTTCTACCGACGTCTGACTGTCGGAAGCGGTCGAGAAGATTTCCGACTTGCGCGTCGGAATCGTCGTATTGCGCTCGATCAGCTTGGTGAAGACACCGCCGAGCGTTTCGATCCCTAAGCTGAGCGGCGTGACGTCCAACAGCAGCAGGTCTTTGACTTCGCCGCCCAGGACGCCCGCCTGAATCGCCGCGCCGACCGCGACCACTTCATCCGGGTTGACGCCCTTGTGCGGCTCTTTGCCGAAGAACTCCTTGACCATCTGCTGCACCTTCGGGATGCGCGTCGAGCCGCCAACCAGCACGACTTCATCAATCTGACTCGACTTGACGCCGGCGTCGTTGAGCGCGGCGCGGCACGGTTCGATGGTGCGTTGCAGAATGTCTTCGACCAACTGCTCGAACTTGGCGCGCGTCAGCTTCATCACCAGGTGCTTCGGCCCCGCCTGATCGGCGGTGATAAACGGCAGGTTGATCTCGCTCTCCATCGTCGAAGAGAGCTCGATCTTCGCCTTCTCCGCCGCTTCCTTCAGGCGCTGCAACGCCATCTTGTCTTTCGACAGATCGATGCCCTGGTCTTTGCGGAACTCGTCAATGATCCAGTCGATCAAGCGCTGATCGATGTTGTCGCCGCCCAGGTGGGTGTCGCCGTTTGTGGATTTCACCTCGACGACGCCTTCGCCGACTTCGAGGATCGAGATGTCAAAGGTGCCGCCGCCGAAGTCGAAGACGGCAATCGTTTCGTCTTTCTTCTTGTCCAAACCATAGGCGAGCGCCGCCGCCGTAGGCTCGTTGACGATGCGCTTGACGTCGAGGCCGGCAATGCGGCCCGCGTCCTTGGTCGCCTGGCGCTGCGAGTCGTTGAAGTAGGCCGGCACCGTGATGACGGCTTCGGTGACTTTCTGGCCGAGAAAATCTTCCGCCGCCTGCTTGAGTTTCTGGAGGATCATCGCAGAAATCTCCGGCGGCGACCAATCTTTGCCGCCCGCGACAATGCGCACGTCGTTGCCCGCTTGCGTCACCTTGTACGGCACCATCTTCATCTCTTCCGAAACCTCGTCAAAGCGCCGGCCCATAAAGCGCTTGATCGAGTAGATGGTGTTTTCAGGATTGGTGACCGACTGCCGCTTGGCGACCTGGCCGACCAGCCGGTTGCCATCCTTGGTGAAGGCCACCACCGAGGGCGTCGTCCGCGAGCCTTCCGCGTTGGTGATAACGACCGGCTCGCCCCCCTCCATTACGGCGACAACCGAGTTGGTTGTCCCCAGGTCAATTCCAATGATTTTGCCCATTTTTAAACGCCTCCAGATTTTAAGGTCAGCTTTATCTTAATATTTGAGCGTGTTATTGTCAAGTTTATCTTCGGCAAAACAGGCAGATTTCAGAACAGGAAATGGTGGAGGGAATCTAGATGCAGCGCAAGGCGGTTAGCTTGCGCGAGATGACCCAAACTAACCGCCTTGCGCCACAGGGCGGCGTTGCTTTAGTCGCCGGCTGTAGGTTTTTTGAAATGCGCCAGAGCGAAAGCGACCGCCGCATAGATGACCAGCAAAGCACCGAGCGGCACCAGCCAGACGGCCAGTCCAGGGTCGCCTTCCGCGTGCCAGATGCCGGCGACGAAAAAGCCTATAGGCATCAGCACTGCGCCGATGCGCAAGGCGGTGTGCGCCGCTTTTGGGACCGTGACGCCGCGCTCAAGAACGAGCGCCGCCGCCACCAGCAGGATGCCGAGCAAAGTTCCGTGCGTATGCCCCAGGCGGAACAGCTCGCGCCGCTGCGGATCGCTCAGGTAAGCCGGTATCTTGTAGCCGAGCAGCCCTTCAAGCAGCAGCCCAACAGCCATCCACACGACGATGCTCGCCCAGCCCTGCCTGAGCAGGAGGTCTGCGGGACTGAGCGACGACGATGGTTTCGTGGCCTCGGGCGGAGAGTTCGGTTTCGCTTTGCTCATGGGATCAAGGTCGGATAGCGATCAGCCGTTCACTTGGCGTACTGATCAGCGCCGAGAAAGTGGAGCGAGACATAAGGCTCATCGCCGACAACCCAGCTATCGTGGGCGACCGGCGGAACATAAAAAACCGTTCCCGGCCCAAGCTCGGTGATGTCGCCGTCGGGTGAAGCAACCGTGGCCGTCCCGGAGACGACCATGCCGACATGCTCGACTTCACAAAAAGCCGTTCCGGCAATGGGGCTGACGTGTTCGGACCATTTCCACCCCGGCTGATAAGTCGCTCGGCCAACCGTCATGTTGCCGATGCGGACAAGCTCCAACTTGCCTTTGTCAAACAGCCGCACCTCGTCGGGATTATCAAAGCGCTTCAAGACGACTTCGAGCATAAACCCTCCTTATGGAGAATGACTGCATTGGTCAACGACTCAGGGTCAAGCGATCATTCGCCGACTTCGACATCAACCTCTTTGCGGCGGGCGCGCAGCTCGGCGGCAAACTGCGCGATCTGCTGTCTTGTGGACCCGTCAAAGAGGCCGCGCCAGTGATCGAGCGCCGCCTGCCGGACGGCGGCAGCCGCCAGATAATCGGGCTCCGGCAGCGGCCAGCGATTCGCCGCCAATCCGTTTGCCGCAAAGAAGCGCACGATGGGGTAATTATCGGCGAAGGCTTCAACCAGATAGGGCGCGGCCCATTGCGTGTCGGGCTTCATCATGCCTTCGCCGCCCATCGCTTCCGCCGCCAGCGCCCGCGTCAGCGCGTCGCCGGCAAACAGCATGCGCGGCCCTTCGGGAAGCTCGAACTGCGCATCCAGGCTCGGCTCAATGGCCCGATACCAATCCGGCCATAGCCGTTTCGATTCGCGGATCGCCCAGTTAACCGGCTTATCCAGATGACAGAGGTTGCAGGCGTTCGGCACGCCCCCGGTTGCCGTGAGCTGCGGCTGCGGCACGCTGATGTCGTGCGTCGGATGAAAGGTCATCACGCCGTAGACGACGCGCGGCATATGACAAGTCATGCACTGGCTAGCCGCCGAATCGGTCTTGTGGCCGCTGTGCCGTGCGAGCGCTTCCGGCGTCGCGAACTGCTGGTGGCAGGCGAGACAGGGCTTATTCGTACGGTTCTCGTCGGTGATCATCCCCTTCGGGTCGCCGCTGTGCATGGTATGGCAGGTCAGACAGTTGATGCGCTTGTTTGGCTCGCCGCCGGTGAAACATTTCGAGCGCAGGATGCCTTGATACTCGTAAGCCGTCAGGCGCGGCGAACCGTCGGCCCAGAAGCGGCTGGCGAATGAATAAGAGTTATCGTGGCCCTGTTGATCTTTGCGCTCGATGACGGTTTCGCGCGTCACCGGCTTATAAAAGCGCGCCAGGTCGTCGCCGGCGTTGAACGGGTCGCCTTTGCTCAATATCTCCTGAATGCGGCCTACGGGCTCAGGAACGCGCTGGCCGTGACAGTGACCGCAGACCATCAGCGAGCGTTCCGCCGTGAGCTTCTGCGGCTGGACAATGTCGGTCGCGGCATTTTTGGAAAAGCGCCAGAGGGTGCGCGTCAGCGGCGAAGCGGCCTCTTCAGCGTGCGTTGCCGCAGGGCCGTGACATGCACCGCAGGCGATGCCTAGCTCAGCGACTTCGGTGTTGAAGCGCCGATTGTTGTCGAAGTTTGGCTGCGCCTTGACGTTGTGGCAGAACACACAATTGGCGTCCCACGGCGCCTGGTGCTGAAAAAAGTTGTCGCTGTCCGGGTAAAAGAACGATCCATTGAGGCTCATCCAGCGGCGGTTGACCAGATCGTAAGCCAGCGGCAGACGAATGAACTGGCCGTTCTGCCGCGTGACGTACTGCTCAATGCGCCGCGAGCCGACGGTGCGCTCGATCTGGTAAGCCTGCGTGCGGCCATCGGGAAACGCCAGCGTCATCCAGAACCTGCCGTCGCGCTTCTCCATGCGGGCGCGGACGCCGAGGTACTCGAATGTGTTGTCGCGCTCGAAATCGCCCTGCACCGATCCGACGCGCGCTTCCTGTGTCATGCGGCTGTGATAGGTGCGCGCCCACGACGCGTAATGTTCCGTATGACAGGCGACGCAGTTTTTCGATGAGATGTAATCCTCGTCGGCGTGGCCTGTGCGCGTGCCGCGATAGGCCGGGCGCATGGCCAGCACGGTCACAGCGACCGTAACCGCGATGCCGAGCGTCAGGATCAGTGATTTGTTTGCCATGGTGCTGCGTTGCTTCTAATTCGCGGCCTCGCCCGATGCGGGCTTGCCTGACTGGCGAAAAATCTTCGCGCCCATCCAGACGTATTCAATGCCCGATGCGACGACCGAGGTGATGACGATGCCATACATGAGCGGCAATAGAATCTTGAACGGTTTCATCGCCTCAAGCTGAAAGATGATGAACCAGAAGATCAAGCCGATTTCGAGAAAGGTGTTCACCTTGCCGAGCGTCGTCGGCTTGAACGATTTGTAATGAAGCGTCAAGTAGATCACTAGCGAGCCGATCAGAATCAGCACGTCGCGCCCGATGACTGAGACAGTCATCCAAAGCGGCAACGGCTCGAACCCGGCGCGCGGCAGCGCCATCACGATGTAAGAGGCGGTCGTCAGCAGCTTGTCTGCCGCCGGGTCGAGAAAGCGCCCCAGCGCCGATTGCTGGTTGAAGCGCCGCGCCACATATCCGTCAAAAAAATCCGAGATGCCAGCGCTGAAAAAGACGATCACCGCCAGCCCGAACCGTCCCTCTTTTATGCAATAGAGAAACGGCGCAAGCAACGCAATGCGCAGCAGCGTCAGCCCGTTCGCAAACGTCCACCAGCGCTCTGGCGGGTGTGGCGCAGGCACTGTCGGCTCGCCCGGTTGAATGGGTGTCGTTTGCATAGCGTCGAGCGATTATAAGAGCCGTTTGTTGTGTGGCGCAACCGGCGGCCCGCTACCGCTTATTGTTGCAGTTTCGCCTGTTTTACCGTCCAACGGCGACGTTTGTTGCGAAAAAATTGAGGACATCTTGCGAAAAAATTGTAATACTGGCGGGCATATTGCCCCCATTCTCGACTGCCTTTATGCTTAAGAAGTCTCAGGCAGATGTAAAGGCAAGCGCCAGTTAAAGGCCATCAGGTTATTCAAGATCAAAACGGGAGAACCAGGGGAAATAATGCAGTTGTTATTATCACGTTTCGCTAAGCAAGCGCTTTTAAAGTCCATCCTTTTCGTCATCGTCATTGCGATGATTGCGGTGCTGCAAAGCCGTGCGACCGCGCCCACGGGCGTCGCCGAAGCGCAGACCGAACAGGTTGCCGGCAGCATTATTCCCGACGGGCTGACGACCGGCTATGCCGAGCTTGATCAGCAAATCGTCGAGATGGGCAGCAAGTACGGCGTTGATCCGAAACTGATCTACTACGTGATGCGCCAGGAATCGCGCTTCAAGCGCCAAGCGCTGTCGCAGAAAAACGCTCAGGGGTTGATGCAGTTGATCCCGGCGACCGCCGAGCGTTTCCACGTGAACATTAAAGACCCCGGAGCCAACATCGAAGGCGGCGTCGCCTATCTGCGCTGGTTGCTGAAGCATTTCGATGGCGACGTGCGGCTGGCGCTGGCGGGCTATAACTCTGGCGAGCGCACGGTTGAAAAATGCGGCAACCAGGTGCCCGAGATCAAAGAGACCAAGAACTACGTGAAGAACATCACTACCGCCTACGGCAAGACGTATCACCCGGTGCTGCGGCCCGATCAGGCGCGCCAGGCCTTCGGAATCTCGACGGTGACCGTCGAAGCGGAGTAAGACGCGACATCAAATAACAACTGATCCAGTGCGATAAAAACCAACGGCGCGCGGCGTGAAGATGATTCACACCGCGCGCCGTTTGCTTGATGGCTAGCTGGCTTAACGGCCCCGGCGACCGGCGGACTTCCTGCCTCCAGGCTCCGCCGTCAACTGCTTGACGATCAGGCGGCCACTGCTGTCGCGGCTGGTTTCGTACTCAATCGGCACCGGCTTGCCTTTTTCATCAAGGGTGCGAATGGTGAAACCCTTGCGCCCGCCCGCGACGCCGAGCGTCACCGGCAAGACGCCACGGAAGCCGTCCTTGATGTACGCGCCATTGTAGCGCCCCGAATCCGGCGTAAAGTACAGCACCCAGACGCGCGTGAAATCGATTGGCCCTTCGGTGCTGAGACTCTTCATCAAGCCGACGTAGTTGTTATGCGCGACGCCTTTCTTGTCTTTCGTCTGATCAAGCACCACCCAGCCTGTAAAGCGCCGGCCTTCGCCTTCAAGGTGCACGATTTCGTCCGGCACATCGAGCTGCACTTGTTGAGCGCCCACCCAGCCGGCGCGCAAGACTTCGGAATCCGGCAGCCGCACTTCGTACCACAGCACAGTCTTCGGCCCCGTCTCATCGTCCGAATCGTCCGTCTCGTCGGTATCGGCGGGCTTATCGGCTTTGATCGTCGTGCGCGCCTTGCCGACAACTTCGACCGGCGTGCCGCGACTCAGATAAGTCGCCACGTCGCCGTCGGCTTCCAGGCGCAGCTTGGTCTGAACTTTCAAATGCCCGCTGCCTTGTGACGGCAAATCTTTCGATTTCTCAAACAGCGTGTTGACCTTGTCAACGACCGCCTTGTTGATGACGTAGCGCGTCTCGACCCAGCCTTCGACCGCCGCCTTGTCTTTGGTGCGCACCTTGTACCATTCGACGACGCGAGTGGGGGTCTTGATCTGCGCCTGTTCGAGGATGTCCAACCGGTCGCCGCGTTTGACTTCGGTCAGTTCGAGCGAGGCAGGCGCCGTGGACGAGCGCAGCTTCAGCTTGGGCGCGATGACGACGCCTTCATCGATCTTGGTATCACCGGAGATAAAGCCGCATCCGGTCAGCAGCAGGGCCGATAGCACGAGCGCGCCGGCCAGTAGGTTGCTCTTTGTCAGGATATGAATGCGTTTCATGCGATTAGTGTGGAGTCAGAAGAAGGCTATCCGAGCGGCGCGCGCGGTGTCAAGCAACGCTAAGGCAGGGCAAGCGGCGTAAAAACAAAGCGGGCTCCCTTTACAGGCAGCCCGCCATGCGCCGGCAATTCAATCAAGCGTGTCTCAGCTATTGGTATTGGCCGTGTTGCTGTTGCGGCGCGTCGGGCGGCGGCGCGGCTTGGCCCGTCGCGTATTGCTATTGGCGGCGCCGCTGGCCTCGCCAGCCGCCGGCGTTTCGGTGGTCGGCGGTGTCGCCTGCGTGTCACCGGTCGGCGGCGCGGTCGTCGCGCGGTTTCGCCTGCCGCGGCGCGGGCGCGGCGTGCGCATGGCCGAGCCGGTGTCGGCAGAAGCGGTGCCACCCATCTCTTGCAAGGATGAGCGCACGCCGGCAGCATCATTCATGCGCCACTTGTTGGCAAGGTCGGCCAGCTTGAGGCGTTGCGCCTGATCGGTGACCGCGCACTTGCCCCCGGACCAGAGCAGGCCCTCGTTGACGATCTTCATCGGCTCGCCTTCATAAGCTGGCAGCGGCTCTCTGGCGGCCAGCGTCGCCAGCCGGTTCAGACAGTCCTGCGGCGTCGTCGGCATTGCGGCGACATGGGCGGCGGGCTTCTTGCGCTTCTTGGCCCTGGGCTTGGCCGGGGTGGCCGGTTTGTTGGCGTTCCCCTGATAAGCCAGCGCCGTGATGGAAAGCTCGGCGGCGAGCGCGACCACAACAGCGACAGCCATGAACAGGGTCAGCAGTTTCGATCTCATAAGGAAACCTCCGTTGAATTTGTGGTCGCACGAGTGAGCGGCGACCGAAGTTGTTTGCAAGGCAAGGCGAGGCTAAGCAGAATAAACGCCTGTCTCCCTGTAAGAGTCCACCTGCGGTTGAATGCGAGCAACAAACGAAGATGTATGATACCGCGCTGATTGCGGCTCATCACGCACCACTTGCATTCTGCGGAACGCCGGCAAGATAGTCAATACGCCAGCGTGGCAGAGCCGACATTTTCTCTTTTG
>JBJMGU010000232.1:0-66302 GCA_045807765.1 Blastocatellia bacterium | reverse complement strand
GCTGGTGATCTTTCAATGGGCCAGCCCGCCTTACCCTCTGCAAAAACGGTGGGTCACGGATCGCGCCGCCGAAGGCTGGCTGACGCTGAACATCGAGCCGCACGATGTCTTGCCGGATCAGCCGCCGGCTTACTACAGCGCCTTGCCGGAAGCGATTAAACACTACGAGTCAATCGGGCAGACCGATAGAGAGAAGAACTACTTTTTGCAGATGTACCTGGCCGATTACCGCGCCGTCGAATACATCACACATCAGCCCGATTGGGATGGCAAGACGCTGGTGGTGATGGGGACGAGCATGGGCGGCCAGCAGAGCCTCTGCGTCGCCGGCCTGCATCCGAAGATCACCCACCTCATCGTCAACGAGCCGGCGGGCTGCGACACCAACGGCTCGCTGCACGGGCGAGCCGCGGGCTATCCGAATTGGCCTGCGGATAATCCGCAGGTCATGCAGACGGCGCTCTATTTCGACCCGGTGAATTTCGCTTCAAAGATCAAAGCGACATCAATGGTTGCCATGGGCTTCGTCGACACCGTCGCGCCGCCGGTCGGGATTTGGATTGCCTTTAACCAGATTCAAGGCGCGAAAGAGGCGGTGCCGATGATCGATTCGCCGCACAACCATGTGGCGACGCCCGCCCAGCAGTATCCTTTCACCAGCCGCTCGGCAGAATGGTTGAGCACGCTGGTGAAAGGAAGCGAGGTTAAGCCTCAACACCTATTCTTTCGCAACGGAGGCGCGACCATGGCCGCCGATCAGCCCGCTCCGCGCAGTGACCGGAATTCGCAGATTGCCCACACGCAATTGTTAGAGAAGGCGCGCAAAGGCGGCATTGATATTTATTTCTTAGGCGACTCGATCACACGGCGCTGGGGCACCAGTGACGAGCAGTATAAAGGCTTTCTGGCGAACTGGCGGCAGAATTTCTTCGGCTGGAATGCCGGCAACTTCGGCTGGGGCGGCGACACCACGCAGAATATTCTCTGGCGGCTCGACAACGGCGAGCTGGATAACGTCCATCCCAAGATCATCGTAATTATGGCCGGAACCAATAATGTCGGCAAGCTGTCGCCGCAGGGCAAGGATGACCCGCGCGTTGCGGAGATCAGTCGCAGCATCAAAGCCATTCTTGACGTTTGTCGGCAGAAGGCTCCCGAAGCGACCATCGTGCTGATGGGCATCACGCCGCGCAACGACAATATGGCGGTGATGCCGATCATCAATCAGATCAATGCCAACATCGCGAGATTCGCCGACGGCAAAAAGATCAGGTATCTCAACATCAACGACAAACTGGCCGACGCCGAGGGCCATTTGCTTGCAGGGATGGCGAATGCCGACGGGCTGCACCTGGATGTCAAAGGCTATCAGGTGTGGGCCGACGCCTTGAAACCGATCTTCACAGAACTGCTGGGGCCGCCGGCGAAAACCGATCACGCGCCGTCGCCGACCGGCGACCCGCGCGCCCAGTCAAGTCAAGGCTCGCGCCATTAAAGAGAGCGTTCAATGCTTATGAAACGACTTGCGGTTATTCTCACGCTGCTATTGATGCCGTGCAGCGCCGCCATTGCACAGGAGTCACCGTTCGCGAAATCCGACAGCCTGTTTAGCTTGCGCGATAACCTCGATAGCCTGAAGCAAGCTATCGCCATGGTCGAAGCGCAGCGCGTCAAAGAGCCGGCGAATTTTGAAGTGGTCTATCGCGTCGCCCAGTACAAGTACTATCTGGCCGACCGCGAGCCGGACAAAGCCAAGCGCTTGAAGCTCTACGAAGCCGCCATTGAAGCCGCCAAGAAAGCCGTCGCTCTGGATGCGAATCGCGTCGAAGGCCATTTCTGGCTGGCGGCCAACGAAGGCGAGTACGCCGACCTGAAAGGCGCGTTGAGCGCCCTCGGCCTGGTCAAGGCGGTGCGCAAAGCGTTCGAGACGGCGCTGGCCATTGACCCGACATACAAGAACGGCGCGATCTATTTGGCGCTCGGCAGGCTCGATCTGGAATTGCCGCGCCTGTTCGGCGGCAACGATGGGCGCGGCCTGGCGCGGCTCGAAGCCGGTTATCAGGCCGCGCCTACGAATGCCGAGCTGAAGATGGCGCTCGCCGAGACCTACGAAAAGAAGGGGCGCAAGGACGACGCTCGCAAGCTCTATGAGAGCATCATCAGTTCAAGCGACCCGGTGCGCACGCCGAACGAGCTGGCCGAGCTGCGGGGCAAAGCCCAACAGCATCTTGCGAAGCTGAAATAGCAATCTGCCTGGTAGGGGGATATGCTATGATTGTCGTGCGAGGAAAGTCATGAGCCGCACGCTGACCCTAGAAATACCCGAAGAGGTTTATGAGCCACTGGCAAAGTCTGCCGGGCAGGCGGGAAAGACGCCTGAGCAGATGGCTGTGCAATTGATGACCGAGAGCGTCAAACATCTTGCGGATGACCCGGTCGAAAAGTTTATTGGCGCATTCGACAGCCGGATTCCCGATTGGGCAGATCATCACGACAAGTATGTCGGGGATGAATTGCTGAAGCATACCCTTGGCGGAGCGGACACAGATGCCGGGAATGCTCGTTGACACGTCGGGTTGGGGTAATCTGGTAGATTCATCCCAACCTTACCATTCGCTCGCATCCAGCCTGTACCGTGACGCCCGGTTGCGAGAGGATCGGGTCATCACGACCAGTTATATCATTGTTGAATTGGTTGCCTTGCTTACCAGCCCACTGCGTATCCCGCGGCCAGACATCATCGCCTTCATTGAAGGCGTGAAACAGTCACCTTTCATCGACATCGTTTATGTAGACAAGACCATTGACGAAGCCGCTTGGCGACTGCTCAGAAACCGGCAGGACAAGGACTGGAGTCTCGTGGACTGCGTGAGCTTTGTCATTATGCAGCAACGAAACCTGATCGAAGCGTTGGCGACCGATCATCACTTTGAGCAAGCCGGATTCATACGCTTATTGAAGTCCTAGCAGAGGCGATCAAACCAGATTCGCTTTACACCGATGCCATCGAGAAAAACTTGAAAAACCGCTTGCTTGACGCCTGCGTAACCGTCAAGCTATAACAGTTTGACGGTCTCTCAGATGAAAGGATGCACATGAAGACACTGCTGCTGAATCCGCCCTCGTTCCCTAACTTTGACGGCGGCGCTGGCTCGCGATGGCCGGCGGCACGCGAGATCGCTTCGTTCTGGTATCCGGTGTGGCTGTCTTACCCGGCGGGCCTGATTAAAAACAGCCGTTTGCTCGATGCGCCGCCGCATGACGTGACGCCTGAGCAGACGATTGAAATCTCTAAGGACTATGACTTCGTGGCGCTCTACACCAGCACGCCCGGCTGGAATAACGACATACGATTGGCCGAGATGATGAAGGCGGCCAAGCCCGATCTGAAGATCGCTTTCGTCGGCCCGCCCGTCACCACGCAGCCCGATACCGCGCTCAAGGCGAGCCCGGCCATTGATTTCGTCGTCCGCAAAGAGATCGATTACCCGCTGGCCGAATACGCCGAAGGCCGCCCGCTCGATCAGATTCTCAATGTCAGTTATCGTCGAGATGACCAGATCGTTCACAACGCCGAGCGCCCGCCGCTGCACGATCTCGACGCGCTGCCGTTCGCCGTTGACATCTATAAACGCGACCTCGATATCACCAAATACAACGTGCCGTTTCTGTTGAATCCTTTTATCTCGTTCTATTCGTCGCGCGGCTGCCCGGCACTCTGCACTTTCTGCCTGTGGCCGCAGACGATCAGCGGCCACGCGTGGCGCACACGCAGCGCTGCAAACGTTGCCCAGGAATTCAAGCGCGCCTGGGAGCTGTTCCCCAATCTCGAAGAGGTCTTCTTTGATGACGACACGTTCTCGTGGGGCAAGCGCCGCACCATCGAAGTGAGCGAGGCATTGAAGCCGATCAAGAAGACATGGTCTTGCACGTCGCGCGTCCATGCCGATTACGACATGCTCAAGGCGATGCGCGATGCCGGCTGCCGGCTTCTGATCGTCGGCTTTGAATCCGCCGACAACCAGATTCTCAAGAACATCAAGAAGGGCGCGACCGCCGAGCAGGGGCGCGAGTTCGTCAAGAATTGTAAGAAGCTCGGTATCCAGGTTCACGGCGATTTCATCATCGGCCTGCCCGGCGAAACCCATCAGTCCATCGAAGCGACGGTGAAGTACGCGCAGGAACTGGACTGCGAAACGATTCAGGTCTCGATTGCGCACTCGTACCCCGGCACCGAGTTCGATGATTACCTGCGCCAGAACAACTACCTGCTCGACGAAGACATGACCGACGACATGGGCCACCAGTTGCCGGTCATTCAGTATCCGGGATTGTCGCGCGAAGAGATCGTTCAATCGGTCGAGCATTTCTACGACCGTTACTACTTTCGCCCGAAGGTCGTCTTCCGCATCGTTCGCAAGGCGATCTTCAATGGGCGCGAGCGCCGGCGGCTCTACAAGGAAGCGCGCGAATTCCTCGCGCTACGTGCCAAGCGCAAGGAGTTTGTCGCTCAGGCCGCCAAATGACCCGCCGCGCCATTCCTCTAACCAGTTCAACTCGCGCTGCCTTTGCCACAAGCCGGGGCAGCGCGAGCGCCTTTGAGGCAACGCCTGATGTCGCGCGTCCCGCGGCGAGTGCGACTGCGGCGCGCCGGTTGATCGTCAACGCCGACGACTTCGGCATGTCGGAAGCGGTCAACGAAGCCATCATTCGCGCTCACCGCGAAGGCGTGCTGACCAGCGCCAGCCTGATGGTCACGGGCGAAGCGGCAGCCCAGGCCGTGAAACTCGCGAAAGAGAATCCGCGGCTTGCGGTCGGCATTCATCTGGTCGCGGTAATGGGCCGCAGCGTGTTGCCGCCGTCAGAGATTCCCTCGCTGGTTGACGCGGCGCAGAACTTTTCAAACAACCCGGTGGCCGCCGGACTGAAGTATTTCTTCTCGCCGCCGGCGCGCCGCGAACTGCGCCGCGAGATCGCCGCGCAGTTCGCGCGGTTTCATGAGACCGGCTTGAAACTCTCGCACGTTGATGGCCACCTGCACCTGCACGTCCATCCGGTGATCTTCAACGAAGCACTCAGGCAGGCGATTAAGTACGGCGCGCGGCGCATGCGCGTGCCCCAGGAAGAACGCCATCTGGCGCTCGGCTTTGACCGCTCGCACCGCGCGCAGAAGACGCTATTTACAATTCAGTTCGGTGGGCTGGCGCGCTACATGCAGCGCAAGCTGTATGCGGCGGGCTTTACTGTGCCTGAGCGCGTCTATGGCAACTTGCAGAGCGGGCGCATGGACGAAAGTTATTTTCTTTACACGCTCGACAACCTGCGAGCGGCGACCGCAGAAATCTATTTTCACCCGGCGACCTATCCGGCAGACCGCGCGCTCGACGCCCACGAGCAGCAATGCCAGATCGAGTTTGAAACCCTGTTGAGCCGGCGCGTCCGCGAGCGCCTGACGCAGTCGAACATCAAGCTGACGAATTACCCAGAGATGGAAGCCGAAAGATGAAGACCGCCGCCGTACTGATCATCGCCATCTTTGCGCAAGCCGCCGGCAATGTCTTTTTGACGCGCGGCATGAAGTCTGTGGCGACGACTGTGCCCGCCGCCGGCGGATTGATGAGCGTGGTTTCCCAATCCTTGCACGTCGCCTTGCAGGCCATGCAGAGTCCCGAAATCTGGGCCGGCACCTTGTTGTTGATCGTCTTCTTCGCGCTCTATTCGGCAGCGCTGTCGTGGGCCGATTTGAGCTTTGTGCTGCCGGCGACGGCCTTCGGTTACGTGCTGAATGTTGCGGCGGGCCATTACTTCTTGAATGAAGAAGTGACCAAAGCACGCTGGATCGGCTCGCTCATCATCACGCTCGGCGTTGTCTTTGTGTCGCGTTCGGGCGAGCGCACGACCGCCGTTGAACCGGCGCAGGCGAGCGCCGCGGGGGAAGGGCAATGATGACCGCATTGATGATTGCTCTGGTGGTGCTGGGCGGATCTGTCGGTGACGTGCTCATCACAAAGGGCATGAAGCAGGTCGGCGAGGTCGCGACGCTCAACGGGCGCGAGCTGTTGCGCATCGCCGGGCGGGCGCTCACCAATAAATGGTTTCTGTTCGGCCTGTTCTTCATGACCGTGAGCTTCTTCTCATTCCTCGCCGTGCTGTCGTGGGCTGATCTGAGTCTGGTGCTGCCGGCGACTTCGGTGAGCTTTGTCATCACCACCATTGGCGCGAAGCTGATTTTGAAAGAAAAGATCACCTCGGTGCGCTGGGCCGGCATCCTGCTGGTCTGCATAGGCGTCGCGCTTATCTCGCTGCCCTGATGCTCAGCCTGACGACGATCATCGGACTCTTGCTGGCCGGCTGCACGCTGGCGGCGACGGCGTTTTATCTGCTGTCCATGATCGCCGCGTATCGCTTCTTCTCGTTCTCGTCTGAAAAGAAGAATACGGAAGCCATCGCGTTGTCGCCGGTGTCGGTGATGATCCCGCTGCACGGCGCGGACTTGGACGCTTATCAAAACTACGAGCGGTTTTGTAAGCAGGACTACCCACAGTTTCAGCTCGTCTTTGGCGTCCGCGAAGCCGATGATTCATCGATCCCCATCATCGAAAAGCTCAAGCGCGATTATCCCGGCCACGACATCGAACTGGTAGTTTGTCCCGATGTGATGGGCACCAACCTCAAAGTCAGCAACCTCGAAAATATGCTGGCGCGCGGGCGCTATGAACAGATCATCATCGTTGACAGCGACATTCGCGTCGAGCGCGATTATCTGCGGCGCATCATCGCCGAACTGCAACCGCAAGGCGTCGGCCTGGTGACCTGTTTGTATCGCGCCGCCGAAGCGCGCGACTTCGCCTCAAGGCTCGAAGCCGTCGGCATCACCGGCGAATTCGCTGCCGGCGTGCTGATGGCGCGCATGCTCGAAGGCGTGCGCTTCGCTCTGGGCTCGACGATGGCGACGACGCAGACGCAGCTCGCCGGCATCGGCGGCTTTCGTGCGCTTAAAGATTACCTCGCGGACGATTTCATGCTCGGCAATCTGATTGCCGCGCGCGGCGACGAAGTGCGCCTGTCGCATGTCGTGGTTGAGACAGCGATGCCGGCGACAGGCTTTGCCGGCATGATGCGCCACCAGATGCGCTGGGCGCGGTCAACGCGCATCTCGCGGCCCGCGGGCTATCTCGGCTTGTTGCTGACGTATGGGACGGCGCTGGCGCTCATCAATGTGGCGGTGATGCGGGCGTCGTCGGCGAGTCTCGCGCTGCTGGCGCTGACGCTTACGGTTCGGCTGTTGATGGGCTGGCTGGTCGGCGTGCATTACCTCAAAGACCGCATCCTGAAGCGGCACTTTTATCTCATTCCCTTGCGCGACGTGCTGAGCTTCATCATCTGGTCGGTGAGCTGGTTTGGGCGCACGGTTGAGTGGCGCGGGCGGCGCTTTGAAGTCAAGCGCGATGGGCGCATGGAGCAGGTCGCCGGCCAGCCCGTCATATCGCCGCCCGATTGAACCGCGCAACTCTTTCTCCGCCTTCCAAATGCCCGCCGCCATACGTGCTGTTGCGCTTGACTTGTGCGGCAAAGCCCAATACTATGCGCCCCATCAAGGCGTTGGGTCGTGTCATTTCTCTCAGGCATCGGGGATAAATTGTTTCAAGCCGGGCGCGTAACAAACCTTCAGGTTGGCTTCGTGTTTTAATCGTCGTCGCTCAGTGTAAAAGTGTATTGCGCTCACACCTATCAAACACCAAAGGGCAAATGGAGACACTATGAAAAAGATGAGAATGATGATCGCTGCAATCTTTTCAGTGAGAGTAAGCCAGCAGCGATTCTTGCTGGTTGCCTTATGTCTGGTCGGTGTGATCGCGGCGACGTTCGGCTGGCGAGGGGCAATGGCCGTGCGGCAGGCCCGCACCATCCAACCGCCTGTGCAGGCAACCACAGATTCTCCAGAGGCGCAGACCGCCGTGGCTCAGTCTAGCGGCGCAAAAGTCAGCGACCCAAAGGCACAGGCTCACCAGGCCATTCCACAAACGCCCGCTCAGCATGATCGGCTGCGCGCGCCTGAAACCAATAAGCGCAGCGTCGCGCAGATTGACCCGCGACGGCTTCAACCGAATCGAATAGTGTCTCTGCTGGTGCCGTCGCCGTTCATCCTGCGACCTGCCGTTCCGCCTCGTGCCTCTGCCGTCAATGCGCCGTCTCAGAGAGCTGCGCAGAACGCTCAAGCCGAGCCGCTAGCCAGGCGCTTGACGCCTCCGCCGTTTATCTTTCCAGGTCGTCTGTCGAACCCCTCAGCGGTCAACCCGCCAAAGGAAGAGAGGCTAGCCGCAACGCAGGCCGTCGATGAAAAACAGGAAAAGCCAGACGAAACTCTGACGACCGACACCGAAGAAGCAAAGGAAGAGGCCAAGGAAGAAGCTAAGGAAGAATCAAAGCCTGAACTAAAGGCCAACCACCGTGTGGGCGCGACCGAACTCGAACCGCCGGTCGTCGATTCAGCAAAAGATCAACCCGTCAACGCGGCGGGCGGACGGCGGATGCGCGGGCCGGTCGGCACGGGAGAGCCAGGCGCAGCGGCGAGCGGCGTTGCGCTTCAAGCGATAACGCCTCCCGGCCCGAGTGTGACTCGGATGGTCGGCCCGGTCTTGCAGAATGAAGACCTGCGCAAGCTCCCCTATATCCCGCCGAGCGCCGAAGTGGAAGGCCAGCGCCTGACGCGGCATCTCCCCAAATCAGTTCAGGTTAAGGGCGTATCTGACCCCGTAGTGGTGCCGCCGGCGGGGAAGGCTGCCCCCGTCCCGACCATTCCTAGCCCATCGCAGACGTTCGCCGGTATGAGCTCGCAGTTAGCCTGCAACGGTTGCTTGCCGCCCGACACCGATGGCGATGTCGGCCCCAACCACTATATGCAGTCGGTCAACTCGTCCATCCGCATCCATGATAAGAGCGGCAACGTCCTGGCCGGCCCGATAACCTACAACTCATTCTTTTCGGCGCTCGGCACCGGCACGCCATGCGGCAGTAATCTGAATGACGGTGATGGCGTGGTCTTCTACGACCACATGGCAGACCGCTGGGTGGTTAGTGATTTTGCTTTCTCCGCATTTCCCGGCGCCGGCCCTTTCTATCAGTGCGTCGGCGTGTCGAAGACGGGCGACCCGGTCGCGGGCGGTTGGTATCTCTACGCGGTACAAGTCGACCCGGCGCATACGGGCTTTATCGGCGATTACCCAAAGTTCGGCGTGTGGCCTGACGCCTACTATATGTCAGTGAACTTATTCTCAGGGCTAACCCTAGCCACAGAGACGTTCGAAGGCGTCCGCGTCTTCGCGCTCAACCGCAACGCGATGATCAATGGCGGCGCTGCCAGCACCATCGCCTTCTCGATTGCCCCGGCAGACCTGGGTGACCAGTACAGCTTGTTGCCGGCGACCTTCCGCCACGGCAGTGCGCCGCCGGCGGGCCAGCCCGAGTGGTTCATGGATATCAATAGCTCGGCGGCGGCGGGCACGGTCGAGACGCAGGTCTTCGTCAGGCGCTTCCACGTTGATTTTGCGACGCCGGCCAACTCGACGTTTGGCGTAGGGGCGACGCACACGCCGGATGGCATCGTCACAGTCAACGGGTTTGTGGATGCCTTTGACGGCACGACGGGCACCGCCATCGCCCCCAACGGTACGGCCACGACGACACAGTACCTGGACACGCTGGGCGACAAGCTGATGTACCCGCTCGTCTATCAAAATCTCGGCGGCACAGAATCGGTTTACGCCTCGCACACGGTCAATAACAATCAAGGCGGCACAGGGCCTACGGCAATACGCTGGTATCAGTTTAACGTCACGGGGAACACCATCCAGACGACGCCGACGCAGCAGCAAACGTTTAATAATGGCGGCGACGGTCTGTGGCGCTGGATGCCCAGCCTCAACGTTGATTCACAGGGCAATCTGGCGATTGGCTACAGCGCTTCAAGCGCGACGCTCAACCCCGGCATCCGTTATGCTGGCCGGCTGGCCGGCGATCCCTTGAATAATCTAAGTCAGGGCGAAACCGTGCTTATCGCCAGCGACGGACATCAGACCGATACGAGCGGTCGCTGGGGCGACTATAGCTCGATGTTCGTTGACCCGGTGGATACCTGCACCTTCTATCATACGAATGAATACTATCCGGCGACTGCCGCCGCGGCGTGGAACACGCGCATTGGCTCGTTCAAGTTTTTAAGCTGCGCGGCGGCGGCCACAGGGACGCTACAAGGCACCATCATCGACAGCATGACCACGGCGACGCTCAGCGGCGCGGTGATCTCGGTTACGGGCGGCGCTTCGATGGTGAGCGACCTTTCCGGTAATTATTCACGCGCGCTATCGCCTGCCACCTATACGGTCACGGTTTCCAAAACCGGCTATACGCAGCAGACCATCAACAACGTCATCATTAGCAATGGCAGCACCACCACGCTGAACGTCTCGCTCGTCCCCGGTAGCCCTGTTGGGCCGCCGTCAGGCGCGGGGCCGGTAACGGTGACGGCAACCGCCGGCACAGTGGGGCCGACGGACTACGCCACGCTCAAGGCCGCCTTTGATGCGGTCAATGCCGGCACGCATCAGGGCACGATCAACGTTGGTATTTTGGGGAACACCACCGAGACGGCAGCCGCCGTCTTGAATGCCAGCGGCTCAGGTTCGGCTTCTTACATCAGCATGAACATCGCGCCCAGCGGCGGCGCGGCGCGTACGATTTCAGGTAATCTTGCTACGCCGTTGGTTGACTTGAACGGCGCGGACAACGTGACGATTGATGGCTTGAACACGGGCGGCAACTCGCTGACGATTGCGAACTCGAATACCGGCACTACCTCCGGCACCAGCACGATTCGCTTTATCAACGGCGCATCCAACAACACCGTGAAGAATTCCAACATACAGGGATCGTCAACGGTGGCTGTCGGCGCGAATGCCGGCGGCGCGGTCCTCTTCAGCACGACGACCAGCACGGGCAACAATAACAACACGATCTCGAAGAACAACATCGGCCCCGTCGGAGGGGGGCTGCCGATCAAAGCGATTACCGCCCTCGGCACGACGACCAACAACAACACGATCAACACCGGCAACGTCATCGATGGCAACAACATCTTTGACTTCTTTGGCACCGGCGGCGTGTCCGTATCGGGCCTTGACATCCGCACAGGCAACCTCAACTTTACCATCTCCAACAACCGCATCTACCAGACGGCGCCGCGAACCTTTACGACGACCGCTCTGCGCTATGCCGGGATTACGCTTACCGGCACGACCGGCGCGAATGGTAACTTCCACACCATCACCGGAAACGTCATCGGCTTTGGCGCGGCTAACGGCACGGGAACGACGACGATCACCGGCTCGTCGAATGAGTTCAGAGGATTGGATCTGGCAGCCGCCAGCAACGGGACGGCAACCAGTGTGCAGGGGAACACGATTTCCGGCATCAACCAGACCAGCAGCCGCGCCTCGACGACGGCCGGCAGTTCGCCGTTTATCGCCATCTCGCTGGGCACCACATCTGGCTTGTTCGACGTCGGCAACATCACCGGCAACACGATTGGCAGCCTCGACGGCTCATCCACCATCGTCATTAACGCGACCTCGACGACGGCGAGCAACGCGCCGGTGATTGGAATCTATGATTTCAGCCTGAGTTCCTGCAACGTCTCCAACAACAAGATGGGCGCGATCACCATCCAGAGCACGGGAACCACCGTCGGCTTCAGGGGGATTCTCGTCAACACCAGTTCAACTGCGACCGAGACAATCAATAACAACGTCATTGGCGGCGCGGTTGCCGGCGGCGCGATCACCGACACACAGGTCGGTAGCTATGTCATGTACGGCATCCAAACCGCGTTGCCTGCCGTCTCGATGACTGGCAACACGGTGCGCAACCTGATTGGCAATTCCAACTTCCCCGCGACGGTCGTTGGCAGTGGCATCATTGTCAATATCAGCACGCTTGCCACGAACAGCAGCAACATCTCCCGAAACACCATCCATTCGTTGAGCAACGCGTCGGGGGCGGCGAACGCCTCGATCTACGCGATGGACGTCACGTTGCCGGCGACCACCAACATCACGGCGAATGTAATCGAGCGGAACTTGATCCATTCACTCACGAACACGTCGACCGACAACACGGCCCAGATCTATGGCATCGTCCAGCGCGGCTCGGCCACCGCCGGCGTGGCGGTCACCGGGACGGTGCAGAACAACATGATCCGGCTCGGCATCGATGCGGCAGGCAATTCGATAACCAGCGGCCTGCAAATCATTGGCATCCGTGACATCCAGGGCGCGACTGGCGGCGCGGGCACTACAGTTGTCAGCTACTACCACAACAGCGTCTACATTGGCGGCTCCGGCGTCGCCTCATCGTCGACCACCTTCGCCTTCAACAGCACCGCCGTCAACAGCACGCGCAACTATGTCAACAACATCTTCTGGAACGCGCGCAGCAACGCCTCCGGCGCGGGTAAGAACTATGCGATTTCCATAGCCGGAACGGCAGCCAATCCCGCAGGGCTGACTTCCAACTACAACGACCTTTTTGCGAATGGCACGGGCGGTTTTGTCGGATTGTTTAATGCTGTTGATCAGACGACCCTGAGCAATTGGCAAACCGCGACCGGGCAGGATGCGAACTCGATCTCTGCCAACCCGCAGTTCAGAGCGCCCACGGCTGCGGCATCGTCGGTTGATCTGCACCTCCAGGCGTCGAGTCCGGCTGCCTCTGCCGGGACCTCCATTGCCAGCGTCGCTAATGATTTTGACAATGACCCGCGCCCGGCTTCGTCACCCGACATCGGTGCCGATGAGATCGTGATGAGCGCCGGCGGGACGATTCCGGCGGGCACTTACTACAATGCCAGCGCAAACAATGGCGACACGCTTGGCGGCGATGTCATCGTCACCAACGAATTGACCTTGAATGGCAAGTTGAACACGGGAGCTAGCACGATCACGCTCGGCTGCACGGCGACGGTCAGTGGCGCGGGCGCGAGCAATTACATCATCGGTAACCTGAAGAAGAACTATTGCAGCGCCGGCAGCTTCAGCTTCGCCGTCGGCACGGCCAACGGCTATTCGCCGGTCGCGGTCAACCTCACCGCCGGGACATTCCCTGCCGACTTCACGGTCAAGGCGGTGCAGGGGGCGCAGTTCAATATCAACGACCCGACAAAGGCGCTGCAACGCTATTGGACGCTGACCGCAACCGGCGTCACCGCCGACCTGACGTTCAACTACCTTGACGGCGACGTGCCGGGCACGGCCAACGAGAACAGCTTCATCGTCGTCAAGTACGACGGCATGTTCTCGGTCCCTTCGAACCAGACGGTCACGCCTGCCGCAAATCAGGCGACCGTGACCGGCGTTACTACATTCTCTGACTGGACGCTGGCCGAGCCGAGCGCGCCGACCGCCGTCGCCCTGAACGGCTTCACGGCTGAAGGTCTGGCCGCCTCGCCAAGCCTGCCGAAAGGCGGCGTCTTGCTGCGCTGGCAGACCGGCATGGAAGTCGCCAATCTCGGCTTCAATCTCTATCGCGACGAGGCCGGCAAACGCACACGGCTTACGCCTAACCTGATTGCCGGCTCGGCTCTTTTCGTCGGCGCAAGAACGATGCTTGGCGCGGGGCGCTCTTACGTGTGGCGCGACAGCGGCGGCGCGAGCGCCAACGCGCAGTACTGGCTCGAAGAGGTTGACCTCAACGGCAACAGCTACTGGCACGGGCCTGTGTTCGTATCTGCGAGCAAGCTGGCGGCAGATGTCTATGAGCCGAACTCCCGGCTATTGAATGACCTCGGCGACGAGCAAAGCCGCGATGCGGCGACGCAGCCGGTCGAGCGCCAGGCGGCGATGAAGCGGGTGACCGCCGCGGCACTGGCTACACAACAAGCCCTCGCCGGCATCTCGGCGGTCAAGATCACTGTCAACCGCGAAAGCTGGTATCAGGTCAAAGCCACAGAGCTTGTGGCCGCCGGCCTCGATGCCAGCGTCAATCCGCAGATGCTGCAACTCTTTGTTGACGGGCGCGAGCAGCCGATCAACGTCCTGACCGACAAAAACGGTCTGCTCGCCGGCATTGAATTCTATGGTACGAGCAGCGATAGCCTTTACACCGCCGAGCGCTCCTACCTGCTGATGACTGGCACCATACCCGGCAGACGCATCCCGCAGGTGAATAGCGCCGGGGATGCGGCGGCGGGTGGCAGTTTCCTGATGACCGTCGAACGGCGCGACCGCTCGCTCTACTTCCCCGCCTTGCGCAATGGCGACAAAGAGAATTTCTTCGGCGCGGTCATCGCCCACGATCCGCTTGATCAAACATTGACGCTTGCGCGTGTCAATAGCGCCGCGCCGACCCTGGCCGCGCTCGAAGTCGGCCTGCAAGGCGTCACCTTACAGGCGCACAGCGTCACGGTCGAGCTGAACGGCAGTCCGGTCGGCACCGTGTCATTTGCCAATCAAGCTTCGGCGGTCGCCGTCTTCAACGTGGCCCATGCGTTGTTGCACGAAGGCACGAATACGGTGCGCCTGGTGCCATCGGGCGGCGCAAGCGACATCAGCCTGGTCGATTACTTGCGCGTCAGTTATCAACATTACAACACCGCGGACAGCGACGCGCTGCGGCTGACGGCGGCGGGCAATCAACCGTTGCTGATTGATGGCTTCAGCCAGCCGGCGGTGCGTGTGCTGGATGTGACCGATGCCGGCGCGGTGCAAGAACTGACCGGCACGCCTCAGGCGCAGAAGAACGGCTATGGCGTTTCGCTGCTGGTGCCGGGCGCGAGTGAGCGGCGATTGCTGGCGGTCGCAGGCGAATTGATACGACCGTTCAGAGTGTCTGCGAGCGCGGCTTCGTCCTGGCGGCAGCCGGGCAATGCCGCAGACCTGATCATTGTCACACGCGGCGACTTTGCCGCCGCGCTCGATTCGCTGGTGGCGCAACGCCGGCGGCAGGGTTTGAGCGTCGCCGTCGTTGACATCGAAGCGGTCTACAATGAATTCAGCTTTGGGCAAAAGACGCCGCAAGCGCTGAAAGACTTTTTGACCTACGCGGCGACGAGCTGGAAGAAGAAGCCACGTTATGTGCTGCTGGCCGGCGACGCTAGTTTCGATCCGAAGAATTATCTCGGAGCCGGTGACTTTGATCTAGTGCCGACGAAACTGTTCGACAGCGATTATCTGGAGACGGCTTCGGACGATTGGCTGGTTGACTTCAACAACGATGGCATGCCGGAGCTGGCCATTGGGCGGTTGCCGGCGCGGACGGCAGGCGAGGCGCTGACGATGGCGACGAAGATCGTTCGCTATGACAGTCAGTCGTCCGCCGACACGCTGTTGCTGGTGAGCGACCAAAATGACACCTACGACTTCGCGGGCGCCGGCGCCGCTTTACGCGCGATGATTCCGCCTGAGGTGCGCGTCCAGTCGTTACACCGTGGCGACACCGACGACGCAACGACGCAGGCACGGCTGATCTCGGCGATCAATCGTGGTCAGCGAGTGGTGAACTACTTTGGCCATGGCTCGGTTGACATCTGGCGCGGCAACCTGCTGACCGGGGGAAATATCAGTGGCCTGGTAAACAGCGACCGGCTGACGGTCTTCATAATGATGACATGTCTGAACGGTTACTTCCACGACCCGGCGCTCGACAGCCTGGGCGCGGCATTGCTGAAGTCCGAGCATGGCGGCGCAGTCGCCGTGTGGGCATCGAGCGGCATGACTTTGCCCGACGCGCAGACGGCGATGAATCAGGAAGCCAATCGGCTGTTGCTCAGCAAGCAAGAGCAGCGGCTGGGCGATGCCATGCTGCGGGCGAAGGCGGCGGCGACCGCCGGCGATGTGCGGCGGACATGGATTCTGTTCGGCGACCCAACGACGAAATTGCATTAAGCGCAACCATCGTTTGGTTTGATGTGAGCGGGCCGGAGGCGGTCGCAAAGGCTGCCTCCGGCTCTTTTGTGTGTATGCCGCTCGATTCATTCTCAGGCGCATCAGCGGCATCTCGCTTGACTGGTGATTTTCGGGGCGGTTAGGATTACCGGCGGTCACACACGGACTGCAAGGCGCGACTACTGCATAGGCGCTCAGCCGATGCGGATCATTGCAGCAACAACCAAAGCGCAACACATCCTGTCCCCTTCACTCATTGAATGTTGCGCAACTTGCACTCAGGAGGCGATATGAAAAGGCAGCCCTTGCGCCCGATGCGCAGGACAATGCGGTCTATCCGCACCGGCGCGGCACTGATGCTGGCGCTCGCATTGCTCGGACTCGGTTATTACCGCATCGTCGCAGCGCAGAAGGACGCGGGCACAGAGTGGCGCGTCGAAGTCGAAATCCTACCCGGCGAATCCGCGAAGGTGATCGATGTAACCAGTCGCCCGCTGGTGCCTGTGGTCATCTATGGCAACGCCGGCGTCGCCGCGGCCAGCCTGCAAGCCGCCAGCGTTGCGGTCGCCGGCGCGCCGCCAACCAAACGCGCCAAGGGCCAGTTGCGCGCCGAGCTAAGAGACGTGAACGGCGATGGCTACGACGATCTGCTGGTCTCTGTCGCCGCGCGGTCGTTACGGCTCGGTGATGGCGATCAATCCATCATAGTCACCGCCAGTACCATAGACGGTCAGCGCGTCAGCGGCACGACAAAAGCGACGATCCAGCACGCGCGCCCGCTGCCCACGTCGCCGCATCCCGACGGCATGGTCTTTACAAACAGTGGGCCGATCACGATCAATGATGGCGGCTCGCCGCCGACCACGGCGACGCCTTATCCGTCAACCATCAATGTTTCGGGGCTGAGCGGTAATGTGGCCATCGTTACAGTGACGTTGACGAACCTGTCGCACAGTTTTCCTGACGACATCGATATCCTGCTGGTGGGGCCGACCGGCGCCAATGCGCTGATCCTCTCAGATGTCGGCGGCGGCACCGCGGCATCGAACGTGACGTTGACCCTGAGCGATAATGCCGGAGGTACGCTGCCCGACAATGGGCCGCTCATGTCCGGCACCTTCAAGCCGACCAACATCGGCACGGGCGCGGGCGACAACTTCCCGTCGCCCGCGCCCGTGCCGACCGGCAACGCGCTGCTGTCAACCTTTAACGGCACCGACCCAAACGGCACCTGGAAGCTCTACGTCGTTGATGACAACACGAGCAATGCCGGCACCATCGCCGGCGGCTGGAGCTTGAATATCCTGACCTCGTCACAGAGCTGCAACCCGGCCAACATCGATATCAACGACAGCCACTCTCCGCCCACCACCGCGACGCCCTACCCTTCGCAGATCAACGTCGCCGGGCTAACCGGCGGGGTGTCGAAAGTGACCGTCGATCTCAGAGACCTGACCCACACGTTCAGCGACGATATTGACATTCTGCTGGTCGGGCCGACTGGCGCCACCGCCGTCATCATGTCGGACGCCGGTGGCAGTTGGATGGACACTGATCTCAACCTCACGTTTGACGACAACGCCGCGGCTCCACTGCCGGACGAGCCGGATACAGGCCCAATGACATCGGGCACTTACAGGCCGGGGAATTACGATACGACGCCCGATTCGTGGCCGGGTGTGCCGACGCCTTCAGCAAGCTCAGCGCTGTCGGTCTTCAATGGCACCAACCCGAACGGCACCTGGAGCCTGTACATCGTTGATGACGAAGACGGCGATAGCGGCAACATTGGCGGGGGCTGGTGCCTGAACATCGCCACCGGCGACCCGACGCTGGCGCGCATGTCGTCGCAGTCGGCGACCGTCAACCAGGACGGGCGAGTGGCGATTGAATGGAATGCGAGCTACGAAAGCGACAACCTCGGCTTCAACGTTTATCGCGAAGAGGGCGGCCAGCGCCAGCGCGTCAACCGCGAGATGATTGCCGGCTCGGCCTTGTTCGCGGGACAGGGCATCGGGCTGACAACGGGGCGCAGCTATCGCTGTTTCGACCAGTTGACCCCCGGTGGGCGCACGGCCCGCTACTGGATCGAAGCCATCGGGCTTGATGGCAGCAGCGACTGGCACGGGCCGTTCACGGCGGCCTATGTTCCCGGCGCGAATCTCGATGCGCCTTCACCGTTGCTTGAAGAACTGGGCGGGCAGCGCGGCGACCACGAAAGCAATGGCGGCAACTTTAACATCTCTGCCGCGCCCGCTGTCGCGCAGGGGACGGCGACGGCGCTCAAGCTCTACGTTCAGCAGGCAGGTATGTACCACGTGACGCAAGCCGAGCTGTTGGCCGCAGGGCTGAGCCCTGACGTTGACCCGCGCCGGCTGCAACTTTATGAAGACGGGCGCGAGCGACCTATCACGGTGCCGGGCGAAGCCGATGGCCGATTCGATGTCGGCGACGCCGTCGAGTTCTACGCCACTGCGCCCGACAGCGCTTACACTACGGCGCGCGTTTACTGGCTGGTGGCGGGCTCGCAACCGGGACAACGCATCAAGCGCGTCAAATCGAAAGGCTTTGCCGAAGGCGCAGCGAGTTATCAGGCGATGGCGGAACTGCGCGAGCGCAGCGTCTACTTTGCAGTGCTGCGCAATGGCGAGCGCGAGAATTTCTTTGGCGCGGCGGTTGGCGGCAATGGCGTGACGCGCAGCTTGCGCCTGTCAAACGTCGTGGCGACGGCTCCGGCCACGCTTGAAGTCACGATGCAAGGGATGACGCTGATGCCGCACCGCGTCAACGTAATGCTCAACGGCGAAGCGGTCGGTGATTTGGCATTCGAGAGTCAGGCGGCTGCGGCGTTGCGTGTCAACCTGCCACCGGCGAAGCTGCGCGAAGGCGACAACGACATACAGTTGATCGCCGGGGGCGGCAGCACCGACGTGAGCTTGATTGACACGATCCGCATCAGCTACGAGCGCGGCTACCGCGCCGACGGCGATGCGCTCGCCTGCACGGCGCAGGCGAAAGCGGCGGTCACGCTCAGCGGCTTCAGCAGCGCTGAGCTTCGTGTAATGGATGTTACCGAAGCCGAGAAGGGCGGCGCGCGCGAAGTCGCCGCCACGGTGCGCCATGACAAGAGCGGCTATAACGCGACGGTGAGCGCGCCGGGCGAAGGCACGCGGCAACTGCTCGCTTTCACGGCGGCGCAGATGCGGCGGCCCGCGGCGATTGTCGCAGACAGGCCATCCAACTGGCGACAGCCGGCGAATGCCGCTGATCTGGTCATCATCACGCGAGGAGATATGGAGAGCGCGTTTGCGCCGCTGAAGGCGTGGCGCGAGCGCCAGGGCTACAAAGTCGCTCTCGTTGATGTCGAAGACCTCTACGACGAATTCAGCTATGGACAGAAGACGCCGCAGGCGATCAAAGACTTTCTCGCTTATGCGGCAGGGAACTGGCAGACGGTGCCGCGCTATGTGGTGATAGGAGGCGACGCCAGCTATGACCCGAAGAATTACCTGAGGCTGGGCGAAGCCGACGTGGTGCCGACGAAGCTGATTGATACGAGCTTGATGGAGACGGCGAGTGATGACTGGTATGCGGAGATGGGCAGTGAAGGGCTGGCGGCGATGGCGGTCGGAAGGCTGCCGGTGCGTTCGGCGACAGAAGCCGCTGCTCTGGTCGCAAAGATCATCGCTTACGACGGCGCTGCGCCATCTGACGCGCTGTTGCTGGTCGCAGACAGCAGCGACGACTTTGATTTTGCGGGCGCCGCCAATCAGTTGCGTGATTTCATTCCGTCCAATGTGCGGGCCGAAGAGATTCGGCGCGGCCAGACAGACGATGTGGCCTCGCGCGAGCGGTTGCTGGCAGCTATCAATGAAGGGCGCAAGGTCGTCAATTACCTGGGGCACGGCAATATCGATCAGTTGCATGGCTTCTTGCTTACGGACGCCGATGCGCGGGCGCTGACGAATCAGGAGCGGCTGACGTTCTTCGTCGCCATGACCTGCCTGAATGGCTATTTCCAGGAGCCGGCGCTCGACAGCCTCGCCGAAGCGATGGTGAAAGCGCCGCACGGCGGCGCGGTCGCCGCATGGGCTTCATCGGGCATGAGCGGCCCGGCAGAACAGGTGGTCGTCAATCAGGCGTTATTCCGCTACCTGTTCAGCAGCGGCGCGACGCTTGGCGATGCGACCTTGAAAGCCAAAGCGGCGACTTCAAGCAGCGATGTGCGGCGAACCTGGATTCTGCTGGGCGACCCGACGACGCGACTGCGCTAAGAAAGCGACGCGGGGACACGGTGACGCGGCGATGGGAGATTCCCGCGCGCTGCCGCGCCGCCAATGATTGATCGCAACAAGAGAAGGCGGCGCTGCCCTGGCATCACTTTCTTTCGCCGCGTCGCCGTGTCCCCGCGTCCCCGCGTCGCCGTGTCACACAGCCGCCGTGCCGACTTGACTTGCCGTTGTGATACTCGATACGATAGCGACGATTCGGCGAGAGTTTTCTGTCATAAGTTTTCGAGTTCCGTCTTGTCCTCAACGCAGAAGAGCAGCAAAACGATAAGGACGCAAGCGGTCGGGGCATGGGCCGCCTCCACCCTGACTGCGACTGAGATCGTTTGCCCGTTTGTCCCAATACTCAGCGCCACCGCAAGAGGCGATGTGCGCATGCTTGATATGGTGAAGGCGCGCGGCAACTCCATGTTGCTGATCCAGGTCATCGCGTTTGCAACGCTGCGATCCCGTGGCAGTTCACCCGGCAGTCGGTAATCATTGAAGGATGTAATACAGGAGATTTAATTATGAAGGCTTCATCCAAGCACGTGCGGTATAGCATCAGTCTCTTGCTGATGCTGGCAGGCGTGAGCCTCTGGTTGGCGCTGCCCAACCTGCAATCGGGTCAGGCAAGCGGTGGCCGTTCGCCTATCGGCGCGGCGCAAAACAGAGTCGCCGCGCTCGACGGGGAACGTCAGGCGGCGCTCGACAAACTGCTGGCGCAGTGGAAAGCCGGCGGCGCGGTCTCAGAAGAAGAAGCTAGCCTGCTGCGCCGCTACAGTTCCGGCCAATCGCTCACCGAGCTTGAGGCTGACGTGTTGATCTCGCGGGCGCTCTACGCGCATTACGTTCAGGCAGCGCAATTAACGCGCGAGCAGTCCGACCTCTTGAGCCGCTACACGCAAACCGTCGCGCGTCATTCGACCGACGTTCTCGATCTGAAGAAACAATTGCTGAATCAGCGCATTGCCGCTGCTGCCGCTGCCGCGCCGCGCACTCCACAAGCCGCGCCGCCCAACGATCAGTGCGCCGGCGCCGAAGTCATCCCCGCCGGTGGGCCGTTTCCCTACTTGACCAGCACCACGGCAGACATCACCGATGCGACGACGGTCAGCGATCCGCCGCTGCCTTCATGTCAAAACAATGTGTCGCGGTCGATCTGGTATACCTTCGCGCCGACCACCTCGGGAATCTACACGATTGCGAGCTGTTCGGACGGGCCGACCGCTACGACCGTGGACGACACGGTGATGGCGATCTACACCTCGACGGGCGCTTGTGCCGGCCCGTTCACCGAAGTGCCGAGCGGCGGTGGTTTCGACGGCTGCGACGATGACGGATGTGTCACCGGCGCGCTGCAATCGGTCATCACCACGCAGCTCAACGCTGGCACGACTTACTACGTCGTGGTCTGGGAATACAACACCGCGCCGCCAGTAGCCGGCCAGACCGCGGTTCAACTGCGCGTCTCGCGTGTGCTGGCTCAATCGAATGACACCTGCGCCGGCGCCACGGCGCTATCCCTGTTTACGCCGGTTGACGGGACGACGGTTGCCGCCTCGAACGATTATCAACTTTCCGGCTCGGCCTGTTTTACAGGCATCGGGCAGACGGCGTCCACGGCGGTGGGCCGCGACGTGGTCTATTCCTTTACTGCGCCATCGGCAGACACCTACTCCTTCAGAGTGACCAACTACAGCACCGACGCCAACCTGGTGCTTTACGCCGCGAGCAGTTGCCCGGCGGGCACGGCGCCAATCACCGTCAGCACTTGTCTGGCGGCGGCTAATCGTGACTCATCTTCTTCTTCCGAAGAGATCGCCTGCCTGTCGCTGACCAATGGGCAACAGATTTATCTATTCGTTGACGAGAACAGCCTGACCGAGGGCAGCACCTTCACTATCGAAGCGACGCGCTGCACGAAAGAGGCCGAGGCCAACAACACGCCGGCGACCGCCAACCCGGCAGTCTTTGGCATCGAAGGCGCGATCAATGCGGCTGGTGACATAGACTTCTTCTCGCTGGGCACCCCGGCGGCCAACTCGCGTGTCTTTGCCCTGATTGACGCGGTCGCCAGCAACTCAATCGATTACGACATGCGGGTTACGACCGCTACCGACACGCTCGAATTCGATGACTTCGATAATGACACGCCATTCGGCCAGCTAGCGCCCAACGTCGCCGGCACACCGACGACCGGCACGGCGACCTACCTGCGCGTCAGCCATTTCTCGGCGACCGGCGCCTTCGAGCCTTACCGGCTCTATGCCGTCGTGCAGCCGCCGAGCGCACAGGCGACCGCCGAGTCCGAGCCGAACAACGACGCCGCTAACGCCGATTCGGCTGCCAATAATTATTTCAGCGGCACCTTGAGCGGCCCTGCGCCCTCGACCGACGTAGACTATTATTCGTTCACCGCGTCGGCGGGCACGCTGATCTTCCTGAGCCTTGATTGCGATCCGGCGCGCGACAACACGCCGATAGACGGCAAGCTCGAATTGCTCGACAGCAGCGGCACCAACGTGTTGGTGGCGGTCAATGACGGCAGCTCGACTTCAAGCACGACATCGGGAGCCGGCTCGCTCACTTCGCAGACGCCGAACTCGCCCGCTGAAGGGCTGGTCTATCGCGTGCGGACGAGCGGCACTTACTACGCACGCGTTTCAATCGGCATCAACTCAGCTAACGCAATTGGCGCGGGCGATTATCTGCTGTCGGTCTTCGTTTCTTCGCCAACCGCTGCGCGCTTCGACAACGACCCGGCGAGCGCCGCCCGCGCCACGCGCTACAACGACGGCGCGCTGGTGCGCTGGCAGACCGGTTATGAAGTTGAGAACCTGGGCTTCAACGTCTACCGCGAAGAGGGCGGCAAGCGGACGCGCGTCAACTCGCAACTGATTGCCGGCTCGGCGCTGATGGTCGGGCCGACGACGGCGCTCGGCGCGGGCCGCTCGTACAATTGTTTTGACGCTGCTGCTAACGGCTCGTCCTACTGGGTCGAAGCCATTGATCTGAACGGTCAGAGTACCTGGCAAGGGCCAATTGCCGTGGGCCGCGCGCCGGGCAAGGTGACGACAATGGCAGCGTCGCCGGCGCTTGGCGACGTTGGCCAGCTCAACATGACCGAAGCGCAGACGACGCGCGTTGAGCGCCGTGCGGCGCTCAAGAGCGTCAGCCCCTCAGACATCACCGTGCAGAGCAGCCTTGCCGGTCAACCGGCGGCAAAGCTCGCCATCACCGGCGAAGGCTTCTACCGCGTTGCGCTTTCGGAACTGGCTGCTGCCGGCTTCGATGCAAGCGCAGAGGCGCGCAACCTGCAACTCTATGTTGACGGCGAGCAGGTGCCGATCAACGTCACTGCCGGCTCATCTGCGGGCTCGCCGGCTATCGAGTTCTATGGCGTCGGCATGGCGTCCGCCGTCACCGCCGAGCATGTTTACTGGCTGGTCAACGGCTCGGAGCCCGGTCTGCGCATGCGGCAAACGGTCGCGCCCGCCAGCCCGAGCAAGGGCGGCAGCTTCTTCGACAGCGTCGAATCCAAACCGCGCAGCCTCTACTTCGCCAGCCTGCGCAATGGCGATAACGACAATTTCTTCGGGCCGATCATCACCAACACGTTGCCGGCGCAATTGCTCACCTTGCGACACGTCGCCGAGGCCAATGCCGAGGCACAGCTCGAAGTCGGCTTGCAGGGCATGACGCTGGTCGGTCACCGCATCGAAGTGCAACTGAACGATCAACGTGTCGGCGAAATTGTCTTCAGCGAACAGAATGCCGGACGCGCCCGTTTCAATGTGGCGCAGTCGCTACTGAAAGAAGGCGCGAACACCGTGCGCCTGGTGCCGCTCGGCGGCCCGTCCGATATTACCTTGATCGATTACCTGCGCATCAACTACTGGCATGCGCTGGTTGCCGATAACAATGAACTGCGCTTCACGGCAGCAGCCAGGCAGGCGGTGAGCGTTGATGGTTTCACCACCTCGAACGTTCGTGTATTTGATGTTACAAATCCAAACACGGCGCGCGAACTGGTCGGCACGGTCAAGAAGACCAAGTCAGGCTACAGCGTGTCGGTGACTCCCACGAAGGGCGGGTCGCGACAGCTTCTGGCAATGGCCGACGACAGCGCCCGCCGACTGGTGAGCGTCAAGCTCAATCAGGCATCGAACTGGCGGCAGAAAGGTCAGGCGGCTGACTACGTCATCATCACGCGAGGAGATATGGAGCGCGCGTTTGCGTCGCTGAAGGCGTGGCGCGAGCGCCAGGGCTACAAAGTCGCTCTCGTTGATGTCGAAGACCTCTACGACGAATTCAGCTATGGACAGAAGACGCCGCAGGCGATCAAAGACTTTCTCAGTTATGCGGCAGGGAACTGGCAGACGGTGCCGCGCTATGTGGTGATAGGAGGCGACGCCAGCTATGACCCGAAGAATTACCTGGGGCTGGGCGAAGCCGACGTGGTGCCGACGAAGCTAGTGGATACGAGCTTGATGGAGACGGCGAGTGATGACTGGTATGCGGAGATGGGCAGTGAAGGGCTGGCGGCGATGGCGGTCGGAAGGCTGCCGGTGCGTACGGCTACAGAAGCCGCTGCTCTAGTCGCAAAGATCATCGCTTACGAGCAGGCAGCGCGGCCCGAAGGCGTGCTGCTGGTTTCGGACGACGATAGCGAAGGCGTCAGCTTCGAAGTCGCGAGCAACGAGCTGCGCGGCGTGATTCAGCCCGGCCAGTCGGTCGAACAGATCAATCGCGGCAATCTGGACGCCATGGCTGCGAAAGGTCGTCTGCTCGACGCGCTCAACCGCGGCCCGCGCATCGTCAACTACTACGGTCACGGCAACGCCGGCTTCTGGCGCGGCAACCTGTTGACCTCTGCCGACGCGGCACAGCTCGCAAACGGCGGCAATCTGTCATTGTTCGTGATGATGACTTGCTTGAATGGCTACTTCCAAGACCCGACCGACGAGAGTCTCGGCGAGTCGTTGTTGCGGGCGAAAGGCGGAGCCATCGCCGTGTGGGCTTCGACAGGCATGAGCGAGTCGGGCACCGAGTCGCTCATGGACCTGGAGATGTTCCGCCGCCTGCTCGATCAAGGCAATGGTCTGACAGTCGGCGACGCGGCACTCCAGGCCAAAGGCGCAGTGCGCAGCCTTGACGCGCGGCGTACCTTCATTCTGCTCGGCGACCCGGCGACCAGATTGCGGTGAGGCGCGCCGTGTCAGGAGGGCATGCGTGGTGCAGGCGAGCTTGCCGCGATTGAAGAGCGATTCTCGCGGCATGCCGAAGCTCGACCGGCTGTCATGGGCCGAGGGCATCGCGGTGATCGCTTACGGTGTGCGCGTAGGCATTCGCGCCAACCGTCCAGGCGTCATCGCCGACTACCTGCCGGTGCTGCCACCTGGATGGAAGCCTGCTCGCTCGCTCGATGTTGAACGGCTCTATTCAATTGTTGCCGGTGGCGTAGATCAGCGGCGAGGCTTACGGCCTTCGCATCTGGTCTACGCCAATGGCGAGCGCCTGTTACGCGCGACTCAGGTCGAGCGAACCGCAGAGGCTTTTGAGCATGACGTGCAGCTATATGTCGCCGAGATGGCACCGCGCCGCGTCTTCGTGCATGCCGGCGTCGTCGGCTGGCGTGGCCAGGCGGTTGTCATTCCGGGCCGCAGCTTCAGCGGCAAGACGACGCTGACGGCAGCGCTGGTGCGGGCCGGCTGCACCTACTATTCGGACGAATACGCGGTGCTCGATCAAGCAGGCCGCGTCCATCCTTACACACGACTGCTCGGCATTCGCGAGCGCGGCCAGTCCGAACGCGCCACGCGCTATGCGGTTGAAGCGTTGGGCGGTAAGCGCGGCGTCAAGCCATTGCCCGTCGCCTTAATCATCGCCAGTCAATATAAGTTGGGAGCACACTGGCGCCCGCGCTGCCTGTCAGCAGGCGAAGGCGCGCTGGCGCTGCTAGAAAACACTGTGTCGGCGCGCCGCGAGCCGCAAGCCGCGCTCGCCACTCTGCGCCGCGTCGTCGCGACCTCTGCGGTCTGGAAAGGCAAACGCGGCGAAGCGCGGGCAGTGGTTGATTTCATCTTCAATATACTGGAGAAGAATGCCGGCAATCCGGTTGACAATCACCAGCCGACGAATGTATAACCGCTCAGAGTTCATATTGGATGTCGTCTGTGAGTACCGCTTTCTAACTTTCTGGGATGAGGCAAACCATGAACAGCCAAGCGATTCTGCCGGCAGCACGAGAAGAAGGTTTGATCATTCAGGAGATGGCAGACGAGGTGCTGGTCTATGATCGTGAGCGGTACAAGGCCCACTGTTTAAACAAGACCGCCGCGCTGGTGTGGCGGCACTGCGACGGCAAGCGGTCGGTCGCTGACATCGCCCGGCTTTTAGAAGATGAGTTACACCTGCCCGTAGAGGAAGCGGTCGTCTGGCTGGGCGTCGAACAGTTGCAGAAGGCGCACTTGTTTGCCGAAGGCGCGAGCCGTTTGAAACCGCAGGGCATCAGCCGGCGCAAAGCGCTTCAGAAGATCGGCTGGGCGGCAGCGATTGGCCTGCCGCTGGTGACTTCGATCATCGCGCCGCGCGCCGTCGAAGCCAGCACCTGCGCCATTATCTGCGCCAGCAGCAGCCAGTGCATCTCTACGCCGGGGTGCCCGCCGACTTGCACAAGCGGCTCTTGCACGACTTAAGTCGAAATGGATGATCCCTCCTGAACTGCAACGCGAGCTGGCGGCTCGCTAAGCTAATCTGATGGGCAATAAAAACAATGGCGCGCTGGTCGCAAAGGCGCTGGCCGGGGCATGGCGTCGCAAGCCTCCGGCGTTCGACCTCACCCTCGAAGAATCGACGATCATCGCGCCGCTGCTGCTCGGATCGGGTGCGGGGGCGCTGGGCTGGTGGCGCATCCGCGATACGCATTTGAAAACTGCGGTGGTTGGCGGCGAGCTGCAACAGGCTTACCAGTTTCATACGATTCGCGCCGCCTTGCACGAGCAGGAGCTTCGCGAAGTCGTCGCCCTGCTGCGCGCTGCGGATGTCGAGCCGATACTGGTCAAAGGCTGGGCGATTGGCCGACTTTATCCCGAAACCGGCTTGCGGCCCTATGGCGACCTCGATCTCTGTTTTCGACCTGAGCAATTCTCGAAAGCCGCGGCCATCCTAGAAAGTCCCGACTGTCAAAAATACCATGTAGATTTGCACGACGGGTTCTCAAAGCTGGACGACGTGAGCGCCGACCAGTTGTATGCCCGTTCGCAATTAGTGAGACTGGGTGATACAGACGTGCGGGTGTTAAGCCCTGAAGATCACCTGCGCCTTTTATGTACGCACCTGCTCAGGCACGGCGCCTATCGCCCTCTATGGTTGTGCGATGTGGCCGTCGCGCTAGAGTCTCGCGCCGCAAGCTTTGACTGGGAACGCTGCCTGACCGCCGACCGTCGCACCGCCGGCTGGGTGGCGTGTACGATTGGTCTGGCGCACCGGCTACTCGGAGTTAAAAACGCTGATTTGCCGCAGGCCGCGAGAGCCAGGAAACTGCCTCGCTGGCTCCTTTCCCATGTGCTGAAACAATGGCAAGCGCCTTACGCGACCCGGCAGTCACATTTGCAAATGCGATACGACCGACCGATGGCTCATCATCTACTTCACCCCGCCGGGACGCTTGATGCGATGCGCCGGCGCTGGCCTGACCCGCTCGAAGCCACCTTCAAATTACGAGGCGCGGCTAACGACCTGCCGCGGCTCCCCTTTCAAATCGGCTATGGCCTCTTGCGCGCTGCAAGGTTCCTGGCCGGGCTGCCGAAATCGCGGCGCACCCCATAAACAAAAAGCCGCTGCCCGTTGGGACAGCGGCCAAGTAGCTCAGAGGATTACTTTGGTGCAGGAGTTAATCGGCTTTCTTGCGAATGAAAGCGGGAACGTCTAAATCGTCGCGGCGCAATGGCCCGGTTGCGCCACCAGGCGTGCCGGTGGTTGCCGGCGCAGCGGGCGCGGGCGCTGTGTAGGTGCGCGGCGCGGGCTCTGCCGCTGTCGCCGCGCGGTCAAACCCCGTGGCAATGACGGTAATCTTCATCTCGTCGGCCAACCGCTCGTCGAGCACCGCGCCGAAGATGATGTTGGCGTCCGGGTCAGCTGAGTCGTGGATGATCGACATGGCTTCGTTGACCTCGAACAGCGTCAGGTCGGTGCCGCCTGTAACGTTGACCAGCAATCCCTTGGCGCCTTCGATGGAGGCTTCTTCGAGCAGCGGGCTGGAGATGGCGCGTTGCGTCGCTTCCAGGGCGCGGTTTTCGCCCGCGGCGGAACCCGTGCCCATCAGTGCCATGCCCATGCCGGCCATGATCGTCTTGACGTCGGCAAAGTCAACGTTGATCAGGCCCGGCACGGTGATGATGTCAGAAATGCCTTGCACCGCCTGGCGCAGCACGTCGTCGGCGAGCTTGAAGGATTCGAGGAACGGGGTGCCGCGCGCCACCGCGTTCAGCAAGCGCTCGTTCGGGATAGTGATGACCGTGTCAACGCACTCGCGCAGTTCGTTGAGACCTTGCTCGGCCTGACGCTGGCGACGCCGGCCCTCGAAACGGAAGGGCTTGGTGACGACCGCGACCGTCAGCGCGCCCAGCTCGGTGGCGAGGCTCGCCAGTATCGGCGCCGCGCCCGTGCCCGTGCCGCCGCCGAGACCCGTGGTGATGAAGACCATGTCCGAGCCTTCGAGCGCTTCGATGATCTTCTCGGTGTCTTCGAGCGCCGACTGGCGCCCGATCTCCGGGTCGCCGCCGGCACCGAGGCCCCGCGTCAGCTTCTCGCCGATCTGAATCTTGATGGAAGCGCGAGAGCTTTTGAGCGCTTGTAGGTCGGTATTAGCGACCAGAAATTGCACGCCTTCGATGCCGGCCTCGATCATGCGGTTGATGGCGTTGCCGCCACCACCGCCGACGCCGATCACCTTGATCTTGGCGCCAGTGACGGGCTGGTCCGAATCGTCGAATATGATGAGTCCTTTGCGTTCATCCACTGCCATTCGTTTGTGCCTCCTGCAAACCGAGCATTAGCAACCGAGCGAGCGAGGGCGGAGATGCGGCTACCCCGGGCCGTCTAACTCGCGTGAACTTCTCCGTGTGTGCGACTTCTATTTTCAAACACTGCCAGGCTGGCGGCGTAACTTGCCGCCGGATGGTGCGACGCAAACGCACACGTCCAACTCCTGCGGGTGCGTTTGTGGCGCTCCCGTCCGGTGAGGGGTTCTCCTAACAGTGCCGTTGAGGCTGGCAGCCGGTTGCTACAATATGTGGTAGACCGAGCTTCTGAAGACACACCGCATAGTAGCACAGCCGCTTTACCCCGACAACCTTTTTTTCCCACTGTCTGCGTCATCGTGAAATTTTTTTTAACGAAACCAGCGCTTCCAAAAGCCCTCTTGCTTGGGCGCGCCATCTTTTAGCGAATGAATCTTTTTCAAGTTCATTTGTTTGTGAAAACCGTAGAGCAGAGCGCCGACGACCGTCGCAAAAGCCGGGCTGTCAATCTCGCCCGTCAGCCCGCCGACGAAGTCCGGCATGCCGTGACGCGCCGGCAGGTCGAGCACCTGCTCAGCCATCTCGACGACACCATCCATCAGCGCGCCGCCGCCGATCATTACAACGCTTGAGAGAATTTGCCGCTCGAAGCCGGCGCGCTGAATCTCTTCCGCGGCGTGCGAGAAAATCTCTTCGGCGCGCGGCTGCAAAATCTCGCAAAGGATCTGCCGGCTGAGCATGCGCGCCGGGCGTCCGCCCACTGACGGCACTTCGACCATGCGACTGCGCTCGCTTTCGGCCATCAGCCCGGCCAGCGCGCAGCCTTCGTGCTGCTTGATGCGCTCGGCTTCGGGCACTGGCGTGCGCAAGCCCACGGCGATGTCGTTGGTGAAGTGGTTGCCGCCCATCGGAAAGACCGCCGTGTGACGCACCGCATCGCGGAAAAAGATCGTCAGGTTCGTGATGTCTGCGCCCATGTCGAGCACCGCGGCGCCATACTCTTTCTCGTCCGGTGTCAGCGTCGCTTCGCCGCCGGCAACGTGGTTGACCACCGTGTCGGTAACGTGGATGCCGGCCCGGTTCACCGAGGTGACGATGTTCTGCCGCGCCGTGATGGGCGAGGTGACCACATGGACAGCAGCTTCAAGCCGCATGCCGAGAAAGCCGATGGGGTTGCCGATGCCATCCTGGCCGTCTACGGTGAACTCCTGCGGCAGCACGTCAACGATTTCGCGGTCGGTCGGCACGCTAATGGCGCGCGCCTGATCAATGACGCGGTAAACGTCTTCTTCGGTGATGTCGCGGTTGCGACGGCTGATGGCGATGACGCCGCGCGAATTCATGCCGCGCACCTGGGCTCCGCCCATGCTGACGTACGCTGCATCAATCGGCACGCCGGCCATCATCTCAGCCTCTTCAACCGCCTGTTTGATGGCGTCAACGGTCGCTTCAATATTGACGACGACGCCTTTGCGAACGCCGCGTGATGGCGCGCGCCCGACGCCGATGATTTCGAGCTTATCGTTATCCGCAATCTCGCCGACGACGGCGCGCACCTCCGTGGTGCCAATGTCGAGCGCGGCAATGTGTCTGCTTCCCTTAGCCATTTTTGTTCATCCTCCGGCTGTCCATTCAGTGATGAGTGGCGAGTGATGAGTAATGAGTAAAAAGCAAGCGTGTGACTGCTGTACTGTCTCATCAATCATCACTCATCACTCATCACTTATCACTTCTTCTTGCCCTGTGTCGGTTTAGTTTCCTGCTGCACCGGGGCCTGGGTTACGCCGGGGGAGGCGAAGTTTACAACGATACGATCCGAGCGCGCCGTGTCAATGAAGCTGAAATTGTTGGCGTTCTGGATCAATTGTTCAATTCTCTGCTCAGGCGTCCGCATACGGCGCAAGGCTTCGGCGTCGCCGCTCTTGGCCGCCTGAATGATCGTCAGCGCCATTTCGAAGCGCTTGCGAAAGTCTGTGCTGCCGACGTGAATCAGAACGTGCGGGCGGGCGAGGCTCAGGTTTACGTCCTTGACGTCGCGCAGATCGATCTCGTCAATCAAATTCCACAGCGACGAGGCGCCGTCGCCCAGCTCACTCTCTAACTTCTTGTAGACCGCGATGCGCTCGCGGTCGGCATTGACCGCCGCCTGCGAGCGGTTGCCGTCTTCAAAGCCCTTAGCGATGGGCGGCACTTCGCGCATCTCGCCGGTCTGAGCGCTGGCGTTGACGGCGGCGAACTCGCCCATCTCCACCGCGTCTTCATCAAGCCAAACAAGCTTTTCTTCCTGCGAGACGGATTGCCGTCGCACCAGCACCGCCGGGTGGCGCTCAACGATCTGCACGGAGAGGCCATCGGGCAGCAATCGCGCCACCGTGGCCGTGCGCACCTGCGGCAGCTTTTCAATCTTCTCCTTCAATACCGCCAGATTGACATCGAGCAGTTTCGTCTGGCCGACGGCGCGCTTCACCGCTTGCTCGATCTCGGTCTGCAAAGCCGGGCTGGCCTGGCTGACATTGATATAATGCAGATCAAAGAGCCGTGAGCCGGCCAGCGCGTTATAACCGACGATCAACAGCGCGATGGTGATTAAAACCACAGCCGGCTTGACCAGCACCGCTGCCGATTTCAATCGCTCGCCGAGTCGCACGCTGCTGCCGCGCGAGCGCGACTGCTGTAACCGACGCGGCGCACGCGGCGCGACGACCTGTGCGCGCCCTCTGGGCTCACTCCGTTGAGCTGTTGCCAAAGCGCCACCTCCCACTCAGGAGGCAGGAGCCAGGAGCCAGTTTACTGCGTAGACAGTCCTGCCTCCTGCTTCCTGCTTCCTATCAAAGAATCTTCAGCAACTCTTCTCCTGCTTGATAGACGTTGCCGGCTCCGAGCGTTAAGACGAGATCGTAGGGCTGGACGATCTCTTTCAGTCGGTTGGCCGCGTTCGATAGCGGCCCGATGTATTCGACGTGCCGATGGCCGAAGCGCTCAATCTGCTCGGCCAGCACACCGCTGTTGACGCCTTCGATCTGGTCTTCGCTGGCGGCGTAGATGTCAATCACCAGCAAGACATCCGCGCCGTAAAACGAGCGCGCGAAATCATCAAGCAGGTCACGCGTTCGTGTATAGCGGTGCGGCTGAAACAAGGTGACGACGCGGCGGCCCGAAGTGCGCGCCGCTGACAGCGTCGCTTTAATCTCAGTCGGGTGGTGACCATAATCATCCACCACCAGAATGTCCTGCTTCTCGCCTTTGATCTGAAAGCGCCGCTCGGCGCCGCGAAAGCTGGCGAGCGCCTCGACGATGCGGTCAAACTCGATATTGAGATCGAGCCCGACGGCGATGGTCGCCATCGCGTTGTAGACGTTGTGCAGGCCCGGCACCCAGAGCTTGACCAGCCCCGCTTCTTTGCCGAAAGCCCGCACCGTAAATTCCGAGCCGAAGGCGGTGTTCAGTTGAATGTTCCATGCCGACACATCGGCCTGCGCCGCCAGCCCGTAACTGACTTTGCGCCGCGAGATATCAGGAATAATCGCCTGGACGTTCTGGTCGTCTAAGCACAGCACAATCGTTCCGTAAAACGGCACGCGGTTGGCGAAGTCCACGAAGCATTCTTTGATCTCTTCAATGCCACCTTTGAAGTAATCCAGGTGATCCGCGTCAATGTTGGTCAGCACGGCAATCGTCGGCGTCAGTTGTAGCAGCGAGCCGTCGGATTCGTCCGCCTCGACGACGATGTAGTCGCCGTGACCGACCTGGGCATTCGACGCCAGCGTCGTCACGCGCCCGCCAACGACAATTGTCGGGTCGAAATCGGTCAGCGTCATCATGTGCGAAATCATTGAAGTCGTCGTCGTCTTGCCATGCGTGCCGGCGACCGCGATGCCGTAGCGGTAGAGGCGCATCAGCTCTGCCAACATCTCGGCGCGCGGGATGACGGGAATCAATCGCTGGTGCGCTGTGGTCACTTCGGGGTTGTCATTGCGCACCGCCGACGAGCAGACGACAACGTCGGCGCCGGCAATGTGCTCGCCGGCATGGCCTTCCCAAATGGTTGCGCCCATCTCTTCGAGGCTGTCGGTGATGGATGACCGTTTGGCATCGCTGCCGGTAACGCGAAAGTTCATGCCGAGCGACAGCAGCACCTTGGCGATGCCGCTCATGCCGATGCCGCCAATGCCGACGAAATGAATGTGTCTGACTCTACGAAAAAGCATATCTTGAGTATTCAGAAGTCAGGAGTCAGAAGTCAGAATAAAAACGGAGGCGCGATAAGCGCACTCGCTTGGCTTCCCGCTTTCATTCTGCTTCCTGCTTCCTGCTTCCTGCTTCCTGCTTCCTGCCGCTGGCCACCTTCATTGCTAAATCCACGGCGCGCGCTGCGGAATCGGGCCGCCCAAGCTGGCGGCTGGCCGCTTCCATCTGATCAAGCGCGCCGGGGTTATCAAGCAACTGCTGTAACGCCTCGGCGAGCCGCGCCGGCGTCAGGTCCTTCTGCAAAATCATGCGGGCGGCGCCGACGCGCTCGAACGCTTCGGCGTTCTTGCGTTGATGATCGTCGGTGGCGAAAGGGAAGGGGACGAAGATCGCCGCTTTGCCCGCCGCCGCGACTTCGGCCACGGTGGTTGCGCCGCTCCGGCAAATCAACACGTCCGCCCACCGAAAGCGCGCCGCCATGTCGTGAATGAACGGCTTCACTTCTGCCTCCGTCAATCCCGCTTCGTTGTAAGCGCGCTCGACCATTTTGTAATCCTTCTCACCCGTCTGATGGACGATAGCCATCCGTTCCTTTTGCGCCGTGAGCAAGCCCGCCGCTTCGGTCATCGCCACGTTGATGGCGTGCGCCCCCTGGCTGCCGCCGAAGACGAGAACATGCAAGCGCGCGCCGCGCGTTTTCTTCTGAATGCCGGCAAAATCGCCGCGCACAGGGTTGCCGGTCACGACGCCGCGCTTGCCGAAATACTTAAGCGCGTCTTCAAAGGTCAAGGCGGCTGCGCCGACAAAGCGCGCCAGCACGCGGTTCGTAAAACCCGGCATCGCGTTCGGCTCGACGATCATCGTCGGAATGCGCTTGAGCGCCGCCATCAACAACGTCGGCCCTGACGAATAGCCGCCGACACCGATGACCACGTCCGGCTTGAAACGTCGCAGTATGCCGAGCGCCGCGACAAAGCTCAAGGGCAAGCCGGCGAGCGATTTGGTTTTGGCAAAGAGCGAAACGCCTTTGAGCGCGCCGACCTGAATCATCTCAAGCTGAAAGCCTTCGCGCGGCACGATCTTCGATTCCAGGCCACGCGGTGTGCCGACGAAAAGAATATCGGTTGCCGCGTCGCGCCGCTTAAACTCTCGGGCAATCGCCACGCCCGGATAGATGTGCCCGCCGGTGCCGCCGGCTGCGATGATTACTCTCATAGGAGTCAGAAGCCAGGAGTCAGAAGTCAGAATAAAGTCCGTTTATAAGTGTCTGTTCAAGAGTAGAGACTTTGCCTTCCATTCTGACTCCTGACTTCTGACTCCTGACTCCTGGCTTCACGCTTTTTCGTGCTTCGACACATTCAGCAGCACGCCGGCTGCGAACAGCGAGATGGCCAGCGACGAGCCGCCCGAGCTGATGAACGGCAGCGGTATGCCTTTGGTCGGCACGAGCGACAGCGTCACGCTGATGTTAAAAAACGCCTGGGCGATGATCATCACCGTTAGCCCGGTCGCCAACAACTGCCCGAACAGGTCGGGTGCCGAGCGCGCCGCGCGGAAGCCGCGCCACGCCAGCAGCGCGAACATGCCGACGACTGCCACCGAGCCGATCAGCCCCAGTTCTTCGCCAATCACCGCAAAGATAAAGTCTGTGTGTGGCGCCGGCAGGTAAAACAACTTCTGCTTGCCCTGCGCGAAGCCGACGCCCTGCGCGCCGCCGCTGCCGACAGCGATCAACGACTGCACCACCTGAAAACTCGAGGTCGTCTGGTTCTTCCACGGGTCGAGAAAGTCCATCAGTCGCTGCAAGCGCCAGGGCACCAGCAACAGCATCCCCGCAAGCCCCGGCAGTGCCGCCGCGCCGACCAGCGCCAGATAGCGCAGCGGCACGCCGGCATAAAACGTCACCGTCAAGTAGACGATGCCGAGCGCCATCGCCGTCCCCAGGTCGGGCTCGGCAGCGACCATCACAATGATGAATCCGCCGACCACAGTTGCCGGAATGAAGACGCGCTTGAAATCGTCCAGCTCGCGCTCGCGGCTCTCGATCAGGTACGCCAGATAGGCTGTGAGAGCCAGTTTGGCGATCTCCGACGGTTGCAATGAAAAGCCGGCATAGCGAATCCAGCGATGTGTTTCGTTCACCTTCGGCAAAAACATCACGACGACGAGCATCGCGGCGGTCACGGCCAGCAACGAGAAGATGACGCCGGGCCGCTTGTAATGGCGATAATCGATCTTCATGCCGATGGCCATAGCGACCAGTCCGACCAGCGCCCACATTCCTTGCTTGTAGAGAAAGTGAAACTGATTCCCAAAGCTCTTCTCGGCGATGATCGCCGACGCCGAGTAGACCATCACCGCGCCGAACAAAGTCAGCGCCAGCACGATGAGCAGCAAGATTCTATCCACGCCCAGCTCGCGCCCGGCGGAGCGCGACTCGGCGGCGCGGCGCGCCTGCCAGTCGGCTTCGCGCTTCCATCGTGGTGTCGCGGTTCGGTAATCAATCGCCATAACTCAGTGACGAGTGACCAGTGATGAGTGATAAGCTGGGCTGACCTATCACTTATCGCTTGTCGCTCACTCTTTCCTTTGCGCCGCCGCTTCTGAGCGGCTGGCAAGATTCATCACTTCCTGCTTAAAGACGCGGCCTCGATGTTCGTAGTTGTCGAACATATCGAAGCTGGCGCAGGCGGGAGCGAGCAACACGGTGTCGCCTGCCTCTGCCGCCTGCATGGATTGCTGAACCGCATCTTGCATCGAAGCGGCGCGCGTCATGGGGCGCACGCCTTCGAGCTGCGCGGCGATCTTGTCGCTTGCGGCACCAAGCAACACGACTTGCTTGACGCGACGGCTAACGAGCGGCGCGAGCGTCGTGTAATCGCTGCCTTTGTCTTTGCCGCCGAGGATCACGATGACGTTACGCTCGAACGCTTCCAGAGCTTTAACGGTCGAGTCGACATTCGTCGCCTTCGAGTCGTTATAAAACTTGATGCCGTCAATCTCGGCGACGTACTCGATGCGATGTTCGACGCCGGGAAACTGCTTGACCGCCGCGATCAGCACCGGCAGATCGGCCAGCCGAGTCTGCATCGCACAGAACACCGCGGCCAGCGCCGTCATGACGTTTTCGACGTTGTGCATGCCGCGCAATGGAATATCGGCAAGCGGCATAATCTCGACTTCGCTTTGCCGGTCGGCCACCAGCCTCGTGAACACGCAGCCTTCGCGCACATAGATATCTGCTGCGCCGCCGGCCATCGTTTGCGGCCCCCGCGAGCTGAAACAGACCTTGCGTGACGGCACGCCGTGCTGGCTCACCATTTCGTCAATCGCTTGATCGTGACCGTTCAGCACCGCGAAGTCGTCAGCCGTTTGATTGCGAAAGATGCGGTGCTTGGCGCGGACATAGTTTTCAAACGTGCCGTGCCGATCCAGATGATCCGGCGTGATGTTGGTCACGACGGCGACGTGAACCCGCAGGCTGTCAATCATCTCAAGCTGAAAGCTCGACAGCTCGGCCACTGCCCACGTCTGGTCATTCGATTGTTCAATCAAGCTCGTGAGCGGCGTGCCGATGTTGCCGCCGACGATGACCTCGGCGCCCGCCGCTTTCATCAATTCGCCGGTGAGCGCCGTCGTCGTCGTCTTGCCGTTCGAGCCGGTAATGCCGATCATGCGCCCGCGCAGGAAGCGGCCTGCAAGCTCCGGCTCGCTGATGATTTCAACGCCACTGCCTCGCGCGATTTCAAGCGCCGGCAAATCGGCGGGCACACCGGGACTGAGCACAATTAAATCAACCTGCGTAAACAACGATTTGGGATGGCCGCCGAGCGCGAGTCTTACGCCCGCGGCGCGCAACTCATCGGCTTCGTGTGCCAGGTGCGATTCGTCTTTCACATCGTTCGCCGTGACGTTTGCGCCGCGCGCCGCGAGCAAGCGCGCTGCCGCCACGCCGCTGCGCGCGATGCCCACCACCAGAATGTTTTTACCGGCAACGTTCATAGGGGTCGGGGGCCGGGGGCGGGGGCCGGGGCGGAAAAACCGCCCCCTGTCCCCTGACCCCTGGCCCCTGCTTTCAGCGTAGCTTCAACGTCGTCAGGCTGAGCAAGGCAAAGAGAATCGCCACGATCAAAAAGCGAAAGACCAGCTTCGGCTCCATGCGCCGCGACTGCTCAACCGGGAACATCAGTTCAAAGTGATGATGCAACGGCGCCATCTTAAAGACGCGCCGCTTGAAGACCTTGAACGAGGCAACCTGTAAGATGACCGACATCGCTTCGATGACAAAGACGCCGCCGATCATCACCAGCAAAAACTCCTGCTTGATCAGCACGGCGACAATGCCAATCGCGCCGCCAATGCCGAGCGAGCCGACATCGCCCATGAACACTTCGGCGGGCGGCGCATTGAACCATAGAAAGCCGAGGCTCGCCCCCATCAGCGCCGCGCAAAAGATGGTCAACTCGATAATGCCGGGGTTGTGCTGCAAGCCGAGGTACTCGGCGAAGCGCGCATCGCCGCTGACATAGGTAAACCCGGTGAGCGCCGCGCTCGTCACCACCGTCACCGAGATCGCCAGCCCGTCGAGGCCATCCGTCAGATTCACGGCGTTCGAAAAACCGACCAGCACCAGTGGCGCGAAGATCAGCAGGTAAGCCGGCCAGAATATCTCCGGCGTGATGTTCTTGAAGAACGGCAGGCTCAGCCGCGTGCTATAGGTCGTGAAGTAGTGCAGCACGATGCCGATGGCGAAGGCGACCAGAAATTGAAAGAACAGTTTCTGCCTGCCGGTCAACCCGAGGTTGTGGCGGCGCTTGATCTTCAGATAATCGTCAGCAAAGCCAATCGCGCCGTAGCAGAGTGTTGCGCAGACGGCGAGCCATACGTAAATCACCGACAGGTTCGCCCACAGCAGCGTCGAGATGGCGACCGAGAGGATGATCAGCACGCCGCCCATCGTCGGCGTGCCGCGCTTCGACTGGTGCGAGCGCGGGCCTTCTTCGCGAATCTGCTGGCCGATCTGAAACTCTTTCAGCATAGCGATCATCCGCGAGCCGAACATCAGGCTGATGACGAGCGCCGTAATCGCCGCCCACGCCGTGCGAAAAGTCACATAGTCGAACACGCGCAGGAATGACAGGCTGTCGTGTTTGTCCCTGAGAAAATTCAAGTAGTAGAACATCAGCCCTCTCGGTCAGTTGCCAGTTGCCAGTGACCAGTTATCGGTTATCGGTTGCCTGATGCGTAGTTATTTCTGTTGCAGAGAGCGACTGGCAACTGGCAACTGATTACTGGCAACTGACCACTGCTTCATTCGCTCGACAACAATCTCGGTCTTCACGCCGCGCGAGCCTTTGACGAGAACGAGATCGCCGCTGCGCGCCTGGCGCTGCAAGACTTCAGCCGCTTCTTCGGGCGTCGCACAAAAGATCGTTGCATCAGCCGACATGCCGGCTTCGCGTGCGCCTTCGATGATCTCTGCCGCCAGCCCGCGCACGCCGATCAATAGATCGATGCCGAGCCCGGCGATCTGCCGGCCCGCTTCACGGTGCAGCGCCGCGCCGCTCTCACCCAGTTCGAGCATTTCACCGGCGACCACAACACGGCGCTCAACCTCGCGCTTGGCGCTGACGGTCTTGACCATCTCAATCAAGGCGCGCGGATTCGAGTTGTACGAATCGTCTACGAGCGTGACGCCATTGGTTAATCGCACGACTTCGCCGCGCATCCGTGGCGAGGCGGATTGACCGAGCGCTTCGGCGATGCCCGCAAGCGGCGCGTTATAGTAATCGGCGACCGCTGCGGCGGCGAGTGCGTTATAAACATTGTGGCGGCCCGCGACCACCAGCCTGACCGCGGTTTCGCCGCGCGGCGTCAGCAGACGAAAGCGCGTGCCGCTCAAGCCGTCGGATTCAATGTCGCGCGCCGTGATGTCGGCTCGGCTTTCGATGCCGAACATTCGATAAGCAATGTCATCACGCCCTTCGCGCATGCGAGCGATGCGCGGATCGTCGGCGTTAAGCACGGCGATGCCGCCCGTCTTGATGCCCGCGACCAGTTCAGCTTTCGCCTCGGCGATGCCGTCCACCGAATCAAAGAACTCAAGGTGAACCGGCGCGACCACCGTAACGACGCCGCAATCAGGCGGAGCAATCTCGGCGAGCCGGGCGATCTCGCCTTTGTGATTCATGCCCATCTCAAAGACCGCGTAATCAAAATCGGTGGTGTGCGCGCCGTCGCTCTCCATCTTCAAAATTGACAGCGGCAGGCCATAGTCGTTGTTCAGGTTGCCGGTCGTCTTGATGACGCGACCGGCAGCGCCGAGCGCCGCCGCCGTCATCTCTTTCGTCGTCGTCTTGCCCATGCTGCCGGTGACGGCGACCTCTTGCCCGTGCCAATCAGTCAGCACCGAAGAAGCAAGCTGCTGCAAGGCCGCGAGCGTATCGTCTACGCCGATCAGCATCGCTGCATCGCGGCGCAGGCGGTCAGCTTGCGCGGATTGAAACTCACACGACACGACTGCGGCAATCGCGCCCCGGCTCAAGACATCGGTGACGAACTGATGACCGTCATGGCGCTCGCCGCGAATGGCAAAGTAGACATCGCCGGCGCGAATCGTGCGCGAATCAATCGAGTAGCCGAGCGGCTCGCGCTCGCCGAGTGATTCGCGAACCGCCGCGCCGAGTCGCTTTGCTACGTCGCTAAGTTTCATGTTGTGCGCCAGCTAACGGCTTGCGCCGCGCCTTTCCGTCATCGCCTCGCGCGCCACTTCTTTATCGTCAAAGTGAATCGTGTTATCGCCGAGGATTTGATACGTCTCGTGCCCTTTGCCGGCGATCACCACCACGTCGCCGTCACGCGCCTCGTTGATGGCGCAAAAGATGGCTTCGCGGCGGTCAGGCAGATTCACGTATTCGCGCCCGGCTTTCTGCAAACCGACTTCAACGTCGGCAATGATCGCCAGCGGCGCTTCGCTGCGCGGATTGTCCGACGTCACGATGGCAACATCCGAAAGCGTTGCGGCAATCTCGCCCATCGGCGCGCGCTTCGTGCGGTCGCGGTCACCGCCGCATCCGAAGACGGTAATGACGCGTCCCTGGCCGGCGACTTCGCGCGCCGTCTGCAAGACGTTCTTGAGCGCATCGTCTGTATGCGCGTAATCAACGATGACCGCGAACCCCGGCTCGTGCCCGTCGTCAATCGTCACTTGCTCGAAGCGTCCCGCGACCGTGCGGCAATCGCGTATGCCTTGCGCGATCACCTCTAACTTGGCTCCTAGAGCCAGTCCTGCGCCAATCGCCGCCAGCGTATTGTAGACGTGAAAGCGACCGACAAGCGGCGAAGCCATCTCAACCTGACCCGCCGGCGTCGTCGCCGTGTAGGACAGGCCGCGCGGCGACAAGTCGAAGCGGTCGGTGCGCACATCGGCATCCGGGCTGAAGCCATAAGTAATGATTTGCCCCCTGGCGCTGCCAAGCAAACGGCGGCCATATTCGTCATCGATGTTGATGACCGATACGCCGAGCCGCGGATCAATCGTTCCGTTGAAGAGCTTGGCTTTCGCCGCGAAGTAGCTCTCCATCGTCTGATGATAATCAAGATGGTCGCGCGTCAGGTTGCTGAAGACGGCGACAGCGAACTTCAAGCCATCGGCGCGGTGCAGCTCGATGGCATGTGATGAGACTTCCATCACCGCCGAGCGACAACCGGCAGCGACGGCCTGCGCCAGCATGCGCTGAATGTCCGCGGCTTCGGGCGTCGTGTGATGCGCAGTCGCCGCTTGATCGCCGATGCGATGTTGAATCGTGCCGAACATCGCCGATGTGCCTTCGGCGGCGCGAATGATCGAATCAACCAGATGCGCGGTCGTCGTCTTGCCGTTTGTGCCGGTGACGCCGACGAGTTTGAGCCGGCGAGACGGATGACCGTGAATCGCTGCCGCCGCGCGAGCCAGCGCCGCGCGCGCCTCGCTGACTTGAATCCAGCCGATCTCCGCCGTATCAATGTCGGTCTGGTTGCGGCTCAGCTCAGAGATGATGGCGACCGCGCCGCTCTCGATGACTTGTGGAATGAAGCGGTGCGCGTCAGTCTTGGCGCCGCGAATGGCGACAAAAACCGACCCCGGCGCGACGGCGCGCGAATCGTGTGTGACATCGCGCGCCTCGCGGTCGAGCCGCCCGCTGGTGGCGACCGCGTCAATCTCCCTGGCTAAATCCGCGAGCTTCAAGTCGGCAATTGCCTTTCAATCTTTCTTTACACGCCCCTGGTTCTCTTGTGACTTTAAGTGGTCACCGCCGCCCGCCGGGTGAGCGGGCGATGGCCTCTTTGCGCACATACTGCTTTGCCAGTTTCACCATGCAGACTGTGTCTTGTGCGACCAGCGCGCCGGGCGACGGGTTTTGCAGAGCGACGACGCCTTCGCCGCTCGGCTTGATCTTCAATCCGCGTGCCGCGCACAAGGCGAGCGCCTCGCGGATGCTCAAGCCCATCAGGTCAGGCATGACGATGCCGCCGCGCGATGGCATGGCCGCCGGCATCGGGTTACTGGCGACATCGAGCGCGGGCCGCGTTTCGTCTCTTTCAACGCGCGCTGCGACCCGGCTGTCGGGCATCAGCTCGGCGACGTTGTAAACGTGCGTGTCGGCGGCGACCATTTGCGCGGGCGGCTCATCCGCCGGCTGCACGCCGAGCGTGCGCAGGGCGTCGGTGACGACGCGCGCGAAGACCGGCGCCGCCACATCGCCGCCGTGATGCGCGCCGACGGGCTCGTCTATCGAAACGATGCAGGCGATCTCAGGATTCTCGACCGGCGCGAAGCCGGCGAACGAAGCGACGTATTTCGTCTGCGAATAGCGCCTGGTCTGCTCATCGATCTTCTGCGCCGTGCCGGTCTTACCGGCAGCGCTGTAGCCGCCGACCCGCGCCGCCTTGCCTGTGCCCTGCATCACCACGCCTTCGAGCATCAGTTTGATGGTGTCAGCAGTGCGCTGGCTGACGATGCGGCGATGCTCGGCAGACGGCTCTTCGATGACGTTGCCTGCCGCATCTGTAATACGGCTCACAATGTGCGGCTTGACATATTCGCCGCCATTGGCAATGCAAGCGTAAGCGGCAATGGCCTGCACGGCGGTGACACCGACCTCATGCCCCATAGGGATCGAGCCGATGCTGGTCGGCCCCCACTCGCTCGCCGGACGGAAGAGGCCGCGCGCCTCCGCCGGCAGCTCGATGCCGGTGCGGCGGCCAAATCCGAACTCTTCGATGTAATGCCCCAGCCGCTCCTTGCCTAACATCATGCCGATCTTGATGGCGGCGACGTTCGATGATTTGGCGAGCGCCTGGGCAGCGGTCAGCACGCCATAGTGGCCATCGTGGATGACGCGGTCGAGGATGCGAATCTGGCCGTTGCCGCAATCGATACGCGTGTCCGGGCGGATCAGCTTCTCTTCGAGCGCCGCGGAGTAGGTGACCAGCTTGAAGATCGAGCCCGGCTCAAATGATGTTTCGATGGCGCGATTGCGCCGCTCGCTGTCGTCCGACTCGCTGACGTTGTTCGGGTCGAAGGTTGGATAGTTAGCGAGCGCCAGAATCTCGCCGGTCGCAGGCCGCATCAAGACGATGGTGCCGCCGCGCGCGTGGTGCTGACGGATAGCGTCGGTGAGCGCCTGCTCGGCATAGTGCTGGATCAGCACGTCAATCGTCAGCGTCACGTTGGCGCCGGGGATCGATTCTTCGAGCGAGTGATCGTAGGACTTGTTGAGCGCATCCACGTCGAGGACCAGCCGCCCGCCCTTGCCGCGAATCTGCTTGTCATACGCCTGCTCAAGCCCGCCCTGGCCGCGCTCTTCGATGTCGACAAAGCCGAGGACGTGGGCGGCGGTCGGACCGGCGACATAGCTGCGTTTCATCTCATTGACAAATCGCAGCCCGCCGAGGTGCAAGGCTTCGACCTGCGCCGCTTCTTTGTCGGTCAGCTTGCGCTTGACCGCGACCAGTACTAGATTTTTCGACGTCAGCCGTTTGTAAAGCGCATCACGGTCAACGTCGAGCAGGTCGGCCAGGCGGTCGGCGACCTGCTCGGCATCTTTGATCTCGGCGGGCGAGGCGTAAAGCGAGCGGGTTTCGACCGAGCGCGCCAGTTCGTTGCCGTTGCGGTCATAAACGATGCCACGCATCGGGCTCAGGTCAATCGCCGCCTGCTGCTGACGCTCGGCGCGGGCGCGTAGCGTTTCATGGTCTTTGACCTGCAACTTGACGAGGCGATAGCCGATCACCACGACCCAGAGGATCACCAGGACCTGGATGACGATGAAGCGCTTAGCGGATACCTGGCTGTTGGTTCTCATCATTGGTCTATCAGGTGTTGGGTGATGGGTATCGGGTATTGGGTGTTAGATGTTGAGTGGTTACCGGAACCCAACACCTAACATCCGACACTCATCACCGGTTATCTACCTTTTCGGCTTTGCCTCGACGTTGGTCGGGCGGCGGATGCCTGTCGGCTGGTTCTGCGGTTGGGCCAGCCCGACCTTCTGCGCGCGCTTTTCGATTTCAACAGGTGACGCCAGGCGCGCATACTCCAGCTCAAGCTGGCGGCGCTTCTCTTCCATCTGCGCCGCCTGCCGTCGCAGGTCTTCGTTCTCATAGCCGGTTGAGATGGCTTCAAAGTGCTGGCGCGCGCTGATCACGAAACCGCACGACAGCAAGGCGCCGGCCAGCGCCAGCACCGTCAACCAGACGAAGATGCGCCCACTCACGGGCCGCGCCACCTGCCGGTTGTGAATCTGTTTGTCAGGATAGAATCGATTAGTCATAACATCTGCCTCAAAGGTTGATCCGGGCATAAGGCTCTCGGGTGGTGGCTCCACTAACGGGCGTGAAGCCGGGACGCGCCACGAAAGACCACCTGCGGGTCCGGTCGAGTTTGGGGCTAGAAGGTCTGGGCTTGATAACCTACAGTTTCTCGCAGACGCGCAACAGCGCACTGCGGGAGCGAGGATTGCGCGCGCTTTCTGCGGCGCTCGGGCGAACCGGCTTGCGTGTGAGGAGGTGGACCCGGCGGCGCGCGCCGCAGAGCGGACACGCCAGGACACCGGATGCACGAGAGCCGCCGTCTTGTTCGCTGCTCGATTCAAGACCGTTCTCCGCGAGCCAGTGGCTCGCCTGGGCGATCCTTTTAACCTCTGTCGGACAGTCGCATCGGCCAGACTCCCGCAAAAAGCTGCGCTTGACGATGCGGTCTTCAAGCGAATGAAACGAAATAATTGCCAGCCGCCCGCCCACTGCGAGCGCCGTCACCGCATCGGGGATGAAGCCTTCCAGGGCACGCAGCTCCTGATTGACGGCGATGCGCAGGGCTTGAAATGTCCGCGTCGCCGGATGAATCCGCCAGCGGCCCTTCGGGTGCAGGACGCGCACCACCAGGTCGGCTAACTGCCTGGTGGTCGCAAGCTCTGCGCGCTCGCGCTGGCGCACGATAGCGCGGGCGATGCGGCGCGCGCCGCGCTCTTCACCATATTCAAAGATTAAATCGGCCAGCTCGCTTTCCGTCAGCCGGCTAAGCAAGTCCGCTGCCGTCTCACCCTGGCTCTGATCCATTCGCATGTCGAGCGGCGCGTCGGCAGCAAAGCTGAATCCACGGTCACCGCAGTCAAGTTGCAAGGATGAAACGCCCAAATCGGCCAAAACGCCCTGAACGCTCAGCGTCTCCTGTTGTGCCAGCACGCGGCCAATCTCTGTGAAGTTCGCGTGTACCGCTTGAAACCGTTTGTCAAAGATCGCCAGTCGCTCCGTGGCGATAGCCAGAGCCTCGCGGTCGCGGTCAATGCCGATGACGCGGGCCGTCGGCGAAGCCTTTAAAATGGCCGCCGCATGGCCTCCCAGCCCGAGTGTGCAATCAATGAAGAGGCCGCCGCCGGCGGGGTTGAGAAAATCAACGATTTCATCGAGCAGCACCGGCTCGTGAGACTGACTTTCCCCTCCGACTTCTCTGTCCATTGCGGCGTCATCGTCGTCCGTTTGATTGTCGAATGAGCGTCCCGGCTAGACGCCCATCTGCGCGAGCGCAGCGGCGTCGGCGGCGGTGTAGGGTTCCGCATCGAGCCGCGCCTTGAACTTATCCAGCTCCCAGACTTCGAGATATTGCAAGTAGCCGATCACCGCGACGTCGCCGGTCAGCTCGGCGCGCGTCCGCAACAGCGGGTGAATCAACAATCGGCCTTGCGTGTCCATCTCGCTCGGCTGGCCGTAGAAGCTGGTGCGGTCAAGGAACTTCCTCACGGCGGCGTCCATTGTGCCACGGGCTTGCAGCTTTTCTTCGATGGCCAGCCACTCGCGCATCGGGTAGAGGCGGGCGCATTCGCCTGTCAGACTCGTCACATAAAAATCGGCGCCGTAATGCTCATCAATATAGCGGCGGTAGGCGGCGGGCAATTTTATCCGGCCTTTCTCATCCATCCTTACTGTATAATTGCCCCTCAGCATGCAACGAGACTGCCCTCAAAACCTAAAGTTTCATCTCAACCTTGCCCATCTTATTCTTCTTTTCAAACGCATCTCCATTTTGGTCCACTTTGTTCCACCGTCGCCGTATGGTACGTCAGATAAAGAGGGCTGTCAATGAAATTCTTTATCAATAGGAATTTGCGGGAAGGTCAGCCTGCGGCGCGTGGCGTGATTGGTCGTGCTGCACCGCGAGCAAGTATGCTATAGTCGCTGACTTCGAGTGACGGAGCTTTATTGAATGGATAAGACCGCACTGTTCATCGCGGCGTACGGATTGGCGGCGGCAACGGCGAATTTTCTGGGCGGCTTTCTGGTGTCGTCGCGCCGGCTTGGACAGGTGGCCCTGCGTTATCTGATTGCTCTGGGCGCGGGCTTTATGCTCGCCGCCGTCTTCATCAAGCTGATCCCGGAAAGCATGGAGCAGTGGCCTGCCGGCGAGCGCGTCTTTCCCATGCTCTGGGTGCTGGTCGGCTATATGCTGATTCAGTTTGTCGAGCATACGGTCGCGCCGCACTTTCACTTCGGCGAAGAGACGCACGAAGAGGCGATGCTGCGGCACCACGCGGCAATGGCTGGCCTGGGGGCGCTGCTGGTGCACACCTTCTTTGACGGCGTGTCGATTGCCGTCGCCTCGCTCGTGAACACCCAGCTTGGTGTCCTGGTCTTCGTCGCCATCCTGCTGCACAAGCTGCCGGAAGGCTTCACGGTGGCCTCGATGATGCTGGCTGCCGGGCGCAGCCGGCGAGCGGCGCGGCTGGCGGCGCTGGCTGTTGGATTGGCTACCTTCGTCGGCGTGGCGCTGGTGCTAGTATTCCGCAACGCCGCCATCGCCTCGCTGCCGCTGTCGGCGCACGTCCTGCCGCTGTCTGCAGGCGTGACGCTCTACGTCGCCGCCTCAGACCTGATCCCCGAAGTCAACACGCGCGCTGGCGGCCTGCGCACGTCGTTGATGGTCTTTGCCGGCGTAGCCCTGCTCTACGTCATCGAGCTGATGCTCGAAGTGCTGCATCTCGGTCACTGAGCCGATAGTTGGGCGACTGGCGGCGCTTCAACTAGAGCTATCTTCATTCGTTTTCCCCGGCGCGTCAGCTATCATGTAAAGCGTATGAGCGAAACCGTCAGAGGGAGCCTGCCGCAGTCGTCAAGCCGCGTCGAACCGTTGATCATCGGGCTGACAGGCCGCGATGAATATAGAGCGCGGCGAGGATTGCATGTAATGATCGTAGCACTCAAGAAAACATTTCTTTGTCTCAGCCTCCTTCTTGCTTTAGCGGCGGTGGCACTGGCGCAGCCGCAGTTGCCCGCCTACACGGGCATGGTCAATGACTTTGCCGGCAAGCTGAGCGCCGACAAGCGCCAGCAGCTTGAAAGCCTGCTCGAAAACTTTCGCGCCCACAGCGGTGTCGAAATTGCCGTCGTCACCATGCGCTTTGATGATATGCAGGGCTACCCGATTGAAGATTACAGCCTGCAACTGGCACGCAAGTGGGGCGTCGGCGGTGATGCGCAAAAGCGCGCCCTGTTGTTGCTGGTCGCCATCAAAGAGCCGAACACCGGCGGCTATGCCGACAGCCTCTATCACGGCGGCACGCGGTTAGAAGTCAGCCGCCATCTTGAAGGTGACGTTCCCGATGGGCTGTCGGGCGAGATCATTCGCAAGATGCGTTTGGATTTCCTGCAAGGCAACTTCGACCAGGCGCTGACCGTGGGCACCCAGACGATCCTGGCGACGCTTGCCGAAAAGCTCGGCATCTCGATGGAAGGCATCGACGCGACGCAAGCCTATCGCGCTCCGACGCGCCGCCCGCAACGCAGCCGCGGCGGCATCTCGCCGGTGATAATCATCGTGATCGTTTTCATCTTTCTCGTCATTGTTAATGCGCTTGGGCGCGGCGGGCGCGGCGGCCCCGGAGGGGGTTACCGTCGTCGCAGCGGTCTGGGCTGGCTGATCTTGCCGCTGATCTTCGGTGGGCGCGGCGGCGGCTTTGGCGGTGGCGGCTGGGGCGGTTCGAGCGGCGGCAGTTGGGGCGGCAGTGATGGCGGTGGCGGCGGCGGCTTTGGCGGCTTCGGCGGCGGCGGTGATTTCGGCGGCGGCGGCGCCAGCGATAGCTGGTAGATTGAGTGGCGGAGGGTGAGCAACGTGGCGGACGAGTTGAAGCGATTGGTTGACGCGCTGGCGGCAGCGCACGGCGACAATCTGAGGTCGATTGTGCTTTACGGCGCGTCGGTGGTGAGCGGGCTGGTGGACGACGAAGTGCCAAAGCGCATTCTGGTCGTGCTGGACCAGATTGCCCCCAAAGATTTACATGTCGCCCAGCCGGTCGCCGAAAATTGGCGGCTCGAAGGCAATCCGCTGCCGGTCTATTTCACCACGGAAGAGATCGCCGACGCCGCCGACGTCTTTCCTATCGAGTTCATCGATATGAGCCAGGTGCGCCATGTGCTGTACGGCAAAGACCCCTTCGAGCGCCTCGACATTCAGACGCACAACCTGCGCCATCAACTCGAATACGAGCTGCGCGCCAAGCTGCTGCGCCTGCGGCGGCTGGCGATTGCGACGGCGCACAACCCGCAGCGGCTCACCGAGCTGATGGCCAACTCCCTCGACAGCTTTGCTGTGCTTTTTCGCCATGTGCTGGCGATGGCCGGCCACGACGCGCCGTTTGCCCGACGCGATTGTGTAATGAAAACCGCTGAAGTGTTGAAGCTCGATCAGAAAGTCTTCGCGCGCATCTTCGAGTACGCCGACACCGAAGACGTTGGGCTGCAATCGGAAACCGATGCGACCTTCGCCGGTTATCTCAAACAGATCGAGCGCGTCATTGACGTGGTGGATAAACTCCCCGACGAGTAAATCAGAATGGCGGTAAGCCGACGCCTTCTGCCGCTGGCTTGATGGCTCAAGTCAGCTTCACTTCTTCCAGGCCCTTTGGCGTCAGGTAGAGTTCTTCGAGTTGGCTGGTCAAGTAGATGAATGCATCGTCTACCGAATCGGTCATGTGAAAAATGTTCATGTCGTGCGGGCTGACGACGCCCCAGCGCACCAGCGCACCGAAGTCAATGACCTCTTCCCAGAACGCCTTGCCGAAGAGGATCACCGGCATCCGCTTGCCGGGCTTCTTGGTCTGAATCAGCGTCAACACCTCGAACATTTCATCCATCGTGCCGAAGCCGCCGGGGAAGACCACCAGCGCCTTCGCCGGATAGACGAACCAGAACTTGCGCATGAAGAAGTAGTGGAAGTTGAAAATCAGGTCGCGCGAAACGTATGGATTGACGCCCTGCTCGAACGGCAGCTCGATGTTCAGGCCGATGGTCTTGCCGCGTGCCTGAGATGCGCCGCGATTGGCCGCTTCCATCATGCCGCCCGATCCGCCCGAACAGACGATGAAGTGATGCTGCCCGGTCAACCCCTTCGACCATTCGGTAACGCGCCGCGCCAGCTCCATAGCGTCAGCGTAATAACGCGCCAGCTTGACGGCATATTCAGCGCCCGACTGCTCGGCCTCAAGCTCTGCGGTCAGCGCGCCGGCTTCATCGAGCCGCTGTTTAAACGCATCCATCCGCATGACCGCAGCCTCTGGCGACACCGAGCGTGCCGACCCGAAAAAGACGATGGTGTCGCGGATGCGGTTGTGGCGCAAGCGCGAGGCCGGTTCGAGATATTCCGAGAGGATGCGCAGGATGCGCGCCTCAGGGCCTTTCAGAAACTCGTGATTGAGATAAGCCAGCGGCGGCTCGGTAAAGTGATTGGCCTCGGACATTCTTCTCTCCAGGCGTGCCGGCTGGCGCGCTTAAAGGGTGGAAATCGGGAAAGGCATGAAGCAAAGCAGGAAGACAATCAACGCAACGATGGCGAGAATGATGCGCCCGCGCCCGATCGGCTCGTCTTCGCTGACCTGCGGGTGGCCGACTTTCAGCAGGAACAGCAGCACCAGCGTCCAGAAGCCATAGACCGGCGGCTGCTGTTTGACGAAGGCCAGGATCGATAGCGACGCCGTCGCCAAGACCACGGCGCGCGAAACCCATTTGTGAACCCGCTTGCCGAGCACCGCATAGAGCACGTGGCCGCCATCGAGCTGGCCGACGGGAAAGAGGTTCAGCGCCGTCACCAGCAACGTGCCCCAAGCCGCCCAGTAGACCGGATTCCAATCGATCATCGCTGGCGTTCCCAGCGCCCAACCGATCAGCTTAAACAGCGGCGGGTCCCAGAACTGTAGGCCCTCGGTCGGCAAGCCTTCAGCGAAGGGCGCGGGCTTCGCCATCGCCATGCCGATGATCGAAGCCGGCAGCGCAACGGCGAAACCGGCAAGCGGCCCGGCGATGCCAATGTCGAACAGGGCGCGGCGCGAGGTGATGGGCGCTTTGATCTTGATCACCGCGCCGAAGGTGCCGAAGAGCGTCACCGCCGGCGGCGCGGGAATAAAGAATGGCAGCGTTGCGCGAATGCCATAATAACGACACGCGAAGTAATGGCCGAACTCGTGCGCGGCGAGGATCACCAGCAGCGTCGCGGTGAAGAGCAATCCTTGAGTCAGCGGAAAAAGATTGCCGGCCATCGTTTCGCGGACGACCGCGATAGTCGGCCCGATAAAGAGGTCGAGTATCGAGTTATCCACAGCGCGCACGACCCACGAAGCGCCGGTCACGGTAGTGGTCACGGCGGTGACCAGAAACAGAAGCGTGTGAATCAGAATGCGCCGCGCCGATAGTTCGCTTTCAGGCGAGCCAATGAAAACGACTTCACGATCAAACGTGGATGGCGCGGCGGGAACTTCGCTAAGGCGATACGACTGCTCGGTATTTTCCACCCTTCAAGGATACATCTGCGGAGCGGCGGGATGTCAACAGCAGGGGTCAGTTGCCAGTTATCAGTTTTCCCTGAATGATGAAGTAGCAATAACCAACAACTGGCGACTGGCAACTGGCAACTGACTACTAAGCTTGTAATTCTTTGCCGGGCTTGAAGCGGATGGTCTTGCCGGGCGGGATGTCGGTGACTTCGCCCGTGCGCGGGTTGCGGCCAACGCCGCGCTTGCGCGGTTTGACGACGAAAACGCCGAAGCCGCGCAGCTCGATGCGCTCGCCGCGCTGCAAGGCGTTCTTCATCGCTTCAAATAGCGACTCGACGGCAACCTCCGCTTTGGTCTTGGGTACACCGGTCTTGTCGGCGACTTGATTCACAATGTCCAGCTTAATCACATTACCCTCCGTTTGTATGCTGCGATTGAACAACCTTGAGCGAGCTTGAGAAGCGGGCTCATTATAAGTAGGTCGCCGCCGAGTGTCAAGAAACCCCGCGAGCCGTAAACTCATTTCGATTGTTCGAGTTTCCCGCGGCGCGGCGGCTTTGCTAGACTGTCACTTCTGAATTCAACCGATCTTCCGGCGCCACCGCCCACAAGGATTCGAGGAACACCGATGGCAACCACAGAAGGAAAACTTGAATTGAACGATCACAACGATGGCCTGAAGACGCTTGCCGAAAAAGATGCCGCGGCGATGGCCGGCGGCGGTGCCTCGCGCATCACTCGCCAGCACGCTGCCGGCAAGATGACCGCCCGCGAGCGCGTCGAGTTTCTGCTTGACGACGGCAGCTTCGAAGAGTTCGACCGCTTCAAGAAACACCGCTGCATGGATTTCGGCATGCAGGAGCAGCAATATCCCGGCGACGGTGTGGTCGCCGGGCACGGGTTAATTGATGGGCGGCAGGTCTTCGTCTTCGCGCAGGACTTCACGGTCTTCGGCGGCTCGCTCTCAGAAACCAATGCCGAAAAGATTTGCAAGGTCATGGACATGGCGATGAAGGTCGGCGCGCCGGTCATCGGCCTCAACGATTCGGGCGGCGCGCGCATACAGGAAGGCGTCGTCTCGCTCGGCGGTTACGCCGACATCTTCTTGCGCAACACGCTGGCGTCGGGCGTCGTGCCGCAAATCTCGGCCATCATGGGGCCGTGCGCTGGCGGCGCCGTCTATTCGCCGGCCATCACCGACTTCAACGTCATGGTCAAGCAGACTTCTTATATGTTCATCACCGGCCCCGACGTGATTAAGACCGTCACCCACGAAGAAGTCAGCAAAGAAGAGCTAGGCGGCGCGATGACTCATAATTCGGTTTCGGGTGTGGCTCACTTCGCGGCAGAAAATGATGAAGACTGCTTGCGATTGATCCGCGAGCTGCTGTCGTTCATTCCGTCGAACAATCTCGAAGACGCGCCGCGGCTGGCGAGCGCTGATCCGGCAGACCGCCAGGACGAGCGCTTGAACCAGATCGTTCCCGAGTCGCCGAATCAGCCTTATGATATCCGCGACATCATCCACGCCGTCGTAGACGACGGCCACTTGTTTGAAGTCCACGAGCATTACGCCAAAAACATCGTCGTCGGCTTTGCGCGGCTCGGCGGTCGGTCGGTCGGCATCGTTGCCAATCAGCCGGCGCATCTGGCCGGTGTGCTGGACATTGACGCGTCGGTCAAGGCGGCGCGCTTCGTTCGCTTCTGCGATTGTTTCAACATCCCGCTGATCACTTTTGAAGACGTGCCGGGTTTCCTGCCTGGTGTTGCGCAGGAGCATGGCGGCATCATCCGTCACGGCGCGAAATTGCTGTTCGCGTTTGCCGAAGCAACGGTGCCGAAGCTCACCGTCATCACCCGCAAGGCGTATGGCGGCGCGTACTGTGTCATGGCTTCAAAGCACATTCGCGCCGATGTGAACTTCGCTTACCCGACCGCCGAGATCGCCGTGATGGGCGCAGAGGGCGCCGTCGAGATTCTTTACCGCAAAGAGATCGCGCAATCGACCAACCCGGCGGTGGAAGCCCGCCGCCGCGCCGACGAGTTCCGCGCCAAGTTCGCTTCGCCATACATCGCCGCCGAGCGCGGCTTCGTTGACGAAGTGATCGAGCCGAAGACGACGCGGCCCCGTTTGATCCGCGCCTTAGAACTGCTCGAAACCAAGCGCGATCAGAACCCGCCGAAGAAACATGGCAATATCCCGTTGTAGGGACTAGGGACTAGGGGCTAGGGAAGAGAAGGTTGGATTTGTCGTCATCCGTTTGATTGCTCTTAGCCGCAGACTTTCGGCTTTAATCCCTCCCTAGCCCCTAGCCCCTAGTCCCTAGCCCCTTGTATAATCAGTTCGCCTCGCGGAGGACGCCATGAAAGAATGCCCCACTTGTAGACGCTTGTACCCCGATGAGATTAGCTTCTGCCCGGCGCATGGCGAGCGGCTGATTCGCTCGGTGCAGAGCACCAGCGACCTTGAAGAGAACAAGAGCCGCCGCAAGATTCCGCCGCCGCCCGAGCCTCTGCCCATGCGCATGACGATCATCGATCAAAGCGACGAAGGGCACCGCTCGCGGGTCATCGAAGGCCGCGTACTTGATGCCGGGCAACAGGGCATGCGTCTTCAGACCGGCACAATCGAGACCGGCCAGTTGCACATCATCCGCGATCATACGGTGGCGTTTAAGAACAAGCTCGAAGTCGAAGTTGATCTGCCGAACGGCACGGTGCGGCTGACCGGCTTTGCCGCATGGTACAGGCCCGAAGCCGAGGGCATCTTCTGGGTCGTCGGCCTCTACATCCGCGAGATGCCGGCGGCAGACCGGCGCCTATATGACGAGTACTTGAAGCGACTCGCCGACTCACACGCCGGCCAGCCCGCGCCCGCGTGAGTGTCGGCGACGGCACGAGTTTTTTCTGCCGCGTGTCAGCCCGACGCTGTGCGCGGCGTCAGAGGCGGCGATTTTTACTTAGGGAGGAAACTGCTAATGAGTGCGAACCAGAGCGACCAGCGCAACTGGCTTGAGCGGCTAACCAGCAAAATTCCCGGCTACAGCGGTTATGTTGACCGCGAAACCCGCCGCGACTTTGACAAGCGCCACCGCGAGCAACTGGCCGACCGCCTGCGCCGCGCCAAAGAACCGCTCACCGAAGTGATGCGCGAGTTGACCAATGGCGGGCGGCTATTTGAAGTCACGCCAGTGGATTCGGCCATCAAGAAACTCGACAAGCTCGAAAACCGTATACGATTTGCAACCTATGGCTATGCCGGCTTCTTCGATATTCAGAAGATCGAGCAGCCGCAGCTCGACGCCATTTATCGTTTCGATCTGGCGCTCGTCGAGCATGCCGAAAAGATTGAGGCGAAGATTGCGAACCTGCAAGCGCAGGCAGGCACCGCCGCCGGCTTGAAGGCGGCGGCCACGGAAGTCGCCGCGGCGATAGACGAGGCCGACCGCGCCTTTGATAATCGCTATCAAGCGATCAATGGCTTCGGCGAGGGGCAACCGCCCGGCCAGCCACTTTTCCAGTGATGCGTGATGAATGAGAGTAATGAGTAGGCGGCTCTTACTCGTCACTCATCACGCATCACTCAGCACTTCGTTATGACAGAAATTTGCAAAACGTGTGGCAGCGAGTTGTTCGCGGGGCAGCGATTCTGTCGCGCCTGCGGTAATTCCACTGAAACGCTCGATAGCGGCGAAGCGCCGACGCAGCAGTTCGGTGATGATCCTCTGTCGTCGCCGGGCGAAGCGACGACGCGGCATATGCAGCCGCCGGACGATTGGGGTGCGCGCTCCGCCGGCAACACCGCCCCGCAGGCGCGGCCCAACACCAACCCGGTGGGCAAACCGCCCGCCGCCTATCAAGCTCCAAACGCTTATCAAGCGCCGCCGACTTCGTATCAATTGCCGCCGCCGCCGCCTGCCTGGCGTCCGCCGCAGTACGCGCCGCCACCGACGACCACTTCGCGCAGTAGCTCGGGGTGGGCCATCTTCCTGGCCATCTTTCTGGCGCTGATGCTCGGCGCGATGATCGTCGGGCGCGCGGTCTTTCGCCGTGTCCGCGACCGCATCCCTGCCGCTGCTCAACAAATCCCGGGGGCCACGACTGCCGAAGACTTGAAAACGTTCACGCTGGCTAAAGGAGCGGCGGTGGCCATCCAAACCATCAACGGCAGCATCACGGTGACGGGCTGGGACGGGCCGCAGGCCGAAGTGCGTATCCTGGCGAGCAGCGGTGCTACCCCTTCTGATGTGAGCATTCGCAGCGATAACAATTCGCTCGCCATCTCGGCCCCGGCCAAAGGCAAGATCAGCTTTGAAGTGAAGCTGCCGCGCGAACTCGGCAACGTCGTCTTCAACTCGACCAACGGCAGCGTCACAGTCAGCGACGTCACCGGCCAACTGACGGTCGAAACCACCAACGGCAGGATCAAGCTCGATCAGGTATCAGGCATTGACCGCGCCAAGTCAGTCAATGGCGGCATTGAGGCGACCTTGCGGCAGGGCGTGAAGGACCGCCCGATGACCTTCGAGACGATGAACGGCGGCATCGAGTTGAGGCTTCAGGATGACTTCAACGGCACGCTCGACGCCAGCGCCATGCACGGGGGGATAAAGGTTGACGACGCCTTCCCCGAGGTGAAGACCGAAAAGACATTCCCGGTAGGGATGCGCGCCAGCGGCCCCATCGGTTCGGGTGGTCCGACCGTCACCGCCAGGACGACCAACGGCGGCATCAAGATTGGCAAGTAGCTTAACGACGCAAAGGAGACACAGAGGATGGCCATTGAAGTCTTACAGTATTTCGATAATTCCGGTCAGGAGATCGTCCATCGCATCCCGGAAACCGGCTCTGCCGACATCAAGCTCGGCGCGCAGTTGATCGTTCAGGAGAATCAAGCGGCGGTCTTCTTCCGCGACGGCAAGGCGCTCGATGTTTTTGGCCCCGGTCGCCACACGCTGACGACGATGAATGTGCCGCTGCTCACCAAGCTGCTGTCGCTGCCGTTCGGCGGCACCTCGCCGTTTACCGCCAGCGTGATGTTTGTGGCGCGGCACACCTTTCAGGATTTGAAGTGGGGCACGAAAGAGCCGATCACCTTTCGCGACACCGAGCTGCGCTTTGTGCGGCTGCGGGCGTTCGGCAAGTACAGCTTGCGCGTTGCCGACCCGCAATTGTTCGTCGCCTCGGTCGTCGGCACGCGCGGCGTCGTTTCGACTGAAGCGGTCGGCTCGTTCCTGCGCGACATTGCCGTGGCGCGGCTCAACGACCTGCTCGGCGAAAACCTGAAGACGATCTTCGACCTGCCGGCTTATTACGATGAGCTGGCCGCCGGTTTGAAATCGCGCGTCGCCGAAGACTTCAGCAAGCAGGGGCTTGAGTTGGTAGACTTCATCATCTCGGCCATCACGCCGCCCGAAGAAGTGCAGAAGATGATCGATGAGCGTTCGAGCATGGGCGCCATCGGCGACATGAGCGCTTACATGCAGTTCAAAGCGGCGCAGTCCATTCAAGACGCGGCCAAGCAGGAAGGCGGCGCGGCAGGCCAGGGCATGGGCTTCGGCCTCGGCATGGGTTACGGCCAGGTGATGGCCGGCGCTTTCAGTGGCCAGCAACAGCACCCGCAGCAAGGCGGCGGCGGCGCGCAGCCGCAAGGCGTTCCTTGCCCGAAGTGCGGCACGGCGAACGCTCCCGGAACCAAGTTCTGCTCGAACTGCGGCGCGCCGCAGCAAGCGCCTCAGGCGGCCACCGCCGAATGCCCGTCGTGTCACGGGCAGGTCGTCGCCGGCTCGAAGTTCTGCAACAACTGCGGCCAATCGCTGGTGCCGCAAGCCTGCAAGAACTGCCAGACGCCTGTGCCGCCGGGCTCAAAATTCTGCGCCAGCTGCGGCACGCCTGTGTCATAATCAGAGCCGTAACGCCCCAACCAGTCATCAGTGGGATCAAGGAGGATTTGTCTATGCGAATACTCACCTGCCTGCTCATCATGCTGGCGCTGTGGCTTGCGGTGCCGCTGGCATCAACACCGGTCGGCGGATCGAAAGTAAGCGCGATTACGATTCAAACGACGACGCCGCAGATCACAGGAGTTCGGCGAAAGGGTAAGAAGCTGTTCGTCACCGGCGAGCGCTTTGACATTGGCGCGATGATCCTGCTCGATGGCGAGCCGCAGAAGACCGCCAACGACGAGAGCAACCCAACCGGCTCGCTGATCGCCAAGAAGGCCGGCAAGCGCATCGGCGCGACCGACGTCGTCACCATCGAAGTGCAGAACGCCAACAACGAGAAGTCGCCCTATGTGCGCTTCTTCGGCGGCACCACGCTGACGGCGGCGGATACCGGCAAGAGCGTCGCGCTGTCGCTGCACGAGCAATTTCTTGTTGCGCTCGACACCAACTACGAATGGAGCTGGAGCTTTTCGAACCCGAACGCCTTTTTTGCGGTGCCGGTGCTGCTGCCGCTGCTTGGCACGCAGGGCATATTCCGCACCGAAGCAATGGGAACCTACACGCTGACGGCCAAGGGCGAGCCGGTCTGCGCCAAACAGAACCCGCCATGCACGCTGCCGGCGCAGCTCATCGAAATCACACTGACAGTTCAATAAACCGAGGAGAGTAAATGTCCGCTTCTCAACAGACCGAGATCAAGGCTCACGACAAGCTTTACATCAATGGCCAGTGGATCGAGCCAGCCGGAACGGGCCGGCTCGACGTTATCAATTCCACCACCGAAGAAGTCATGGGGCGCGTCCCCGAAGGCACGCCGGCAGATGCCGCCCGCGCCGTCGCCGCGGCGCGCGCCGCTTTCGATTCATGGTCGCAGCTTGCGGCAAGCCGTCGCGCTGCATACCTTCAGCAGATTGCCGAGCGGCTTCAGGCGCGGCAAGCGGAGATCGCCGCGATCATCGCCAGTGAAGTCGGCATGCCTTTGCCGCTTGCGACCGCCGTGCAGGCGGGGCTGCCGGCGATAGTCTGCGGGTCGTATGCACGGCTGCTGAGCGATTATCAATTTGAAGAGCAGATCGGCAACTCGCTGGTCGTCAAAGAGCCGGTCGGCGTCGTCGGCTGCATCACGCCGTGGAATTACCCGCTGCATCAGGTCGTCGCCAAAGTCGCGCCGGCGCTCGCCGCCGGCTGCACAGTGGTGCTGAAGCCGAGCGAAGTCGCGCCGCTCACGGCATTCGTCCTCGCGGAGATTTGCGACGAGGTCGGCTTGCCGGCGGGCGTCTTCAATCTGGTGACGGGTCTCGGCCCGGTCGTCGGCGAAGCGATTGTCGCCAATCCTGACGTCGATATGGTGTCGTTCACCGGCTCGACGCGCGCGGGCCGTCGCGTTAGCGAGCTGGCGGCCCGTACCGTCAAGCGCGTCGCCCTTGAGCTGGGCGGCAAATCGGCGAGCATCGTGCTTGATGACGCCGACTTTGAAAAGGCGGTGCGCAGCTCTGTGAGTAATTGCTATTTCAATTCGGGGCAGACCTGCTCGGCGCACACGCGCTTGCTGGTGCCGAAAGATAAACAGGACGAGGCCGTGCGGATTGCCAAAGAAACGGCTGAAGGCTTCACCGTCGGTGACCCGCGCGAGGGCCGCGCCAAGCTCGGGCCGCTGGTTTCAGAAACCCAGCGCGAGCGGGTTCGCCATTACATCAATAAGGGCATCGAAGAAGGCGCACGGCTGGTGACCGGCGGCGCTGATGCGCCCGAAGGCTTGGAGAAAGGCTACTTCGTGCGCCCGACCGTCTTTGCCGATGTGCGCGATGATATGACCATCGCACAGGAAGAGATTTTCGGGCCGGTGCTGTCGATCATTCCTTACGACGACGAAGACGACGCCGTACGAATTGCCAATGGCACGATCTATGGGTTGGCGGGCGGCGTCTGGTCGAATGATCTCGAGCGCGCCAAGCGCGTCGCTCGGCGCCTGCGCACCGGGCAGGTAGACATCAACGGCGGCAAGTACAACCCGCTGGCGCCGTTCGGCGGCTACAAGCAATCGGGCAACGGGCGCGAGCTTGGCCGCTACGGGCTGGAAGAGTATCTCGAAACCAAATCGTTGCAGTTGTAGGCAAACGATCAATCAACAAACGATGAGCCGGGCGGTGTGCCGATATGGCCGCGCCCGGCTCTTATTTTTTATCTTTTGCAATCCCAATCGTATCCGCTAAAATGGGTCTCAAGATGATGAAAGCACAACAGTGTAGACTCCCCTCAGTGGCGCAGCGGTCGCTTTGTTGACAGGCTTTTTTCGCCTTCGCTACGATTTGGCGTTCCGCTTACGGCAACAGCGCATTCATTCGACAAGGAGATTCCTATGCTCAGGCTCAGAAACACGCTGACGCGCGCCCTCGAAGAGTTCCGCCCGCTCGATGGCAACCGTGTGCGAATGTACGCCTGCGGCCCAACGGTTTATGATTACGGCCACATTGGCAATTTCCGCACCTTCGTTGCTGTTGACGTGCTGCGCCGTTACCTGAAATACCTCGGCTACGAAGTCCTGCACGTCATGAACATTACGGACGTTGAAGACAAGATCATCCGCAATATGTTGCAGCAGGGCAAGGGCCTCAAAGAGTACACTGGGTTTTACACCGAAGCCTTCTTGGAGGATTGCCAGTCGCTTGCCATCGAGCGCGCTGAAATCATCCCGCGCGCCACCGATCACATCAATGAGATGATCGATATCATGAACCGTCTGTCGGCACGCGGCTACACTTACCAGAGCGAAGGCTCGCTCTATTTCAGCATCAACTCGTTTGAAGGGTATGGCAAATTGTCGGGCCTCAAGCTCGAAGGCAATCTGGCCGGCGCGCGCGTTGACGTTGACGAATATGAGAAGGCCGACGCCCGCGACTTCGTGCTGTGGAAAGAGCCGAAAGAAGCGGGCGAGCCGCAATGGGATTCACCGTTCGGCGTGGGCCGTCCGGGCTGGCACCTGGAATGCTCGGCGATGTCGATGAAGTACCTCGGCGAATCGTTCGACCTGCATGCTGGTGGCGTTGACCTGATCTTCCCGCATCACGAGAACGAGATCGCACAATCGGAAGGCGCGACCGGCGAGCCGTTCGTCAAGACATGGTTCCACGTCGAGTTCCTGCTCGTCGAAGGCGAGAAGATGAGCAAGTCGAAGGGCAACTACTACACGGTGCGCAACCTGATCAAGCAGGGATTTTCGGCCCTGGCCATCCGCTACCTGTTGCTGAGCGTGCCCTATCGCACACAACTGAACTTCACGCTGGACGGCTTGCGCGGGGCTGAGAGCGCCCTGGAAAAGCTGTACAATTTCCGCCGCCGCGTTAAAGATTTCACCGGCGCAGCCAGCGCCAACGAGCGTGTCACCGAGATCATCGCCAAAGCCCGCGACGAGTTTGAATCGAGCATGAACGATGACCTGAACACGGCGGGGGCGCTGGCGGCGTTGCACGACCTGCGCCGCGACGTGAACATTGCGATGGATGCCGGCGAGTTCGGCACAGATGACCGCCAGGCCGTCCTAGATTTTCTTGAGCGCGCCAACAGCGTGCTGGGCGTCTTTGGCGCAGCGGATAAGCAGGTTGATGCGCAGCTCGCCGCCGAAGTCGAATCGCTAATCGTCGAGCGCAACGCGGCGCGCAAGAACCGCGACTTTAAGCGCGCCGACGAGATTCGCAACCAGCTTGCCGAGCGCGGTGTGCTGCTCGAAGACACGCCGCAGGGCACCAAGTGGAAGCGCAAGTAACCAACATCTGCCAGCATCGAGGAGACAATCGAATGATATTTATAGATGAAGCTGTCGAGCAGTTTGCGCACGATCACACGAAACCGGAATCCGAGCTTTTTAGCCGTCTGCGCGAAGAGACGTACCGCGAGATGCAGTCGCCGCAGATGCAGGTCGGACGAATCGAAGGGCAGTTCTTGAAGATGCTTGTGCGGCTTACGGGCGCGCGGCGCGTGCTGGAAATCGGCATGTTCACAGGCTACAGCGGCTTGATGATGGCCGAAGGCTTGCCCGACGACGGGCGCTTAATCACCTGCGACGTGAACCCGAAGGCCGAAGCCATCGCCAGCCGCTACTTTGCTGAAAGTGAGCATGGCCACAAAATCGAAATTCGCATGGGGCCGGCGCTCGACACCATCAAAACGCTGACCGAGCCATTCGACATGGTCTTCATTGACGCCGACAAGACGAATTATCTGAACTACTATGAAGCGGTCATGCCGCTGGTCAGGCCGGGCGGGTTGATCGTCGCCGACAATGTCTTGTGGAGCGGCAGGGTGCTCAACCCTGAAGACGATGACTCGCGCGCCATCGTTGAATTCGACAAGCGCGTCAACGAAGACCCGCGCGTTGAAAACGTCTGCCTGACGGTGCGCGACGGCATGATGCTGGCGTGGAAGCGCCCGGCTTGAGAGCCGCGATCACCTGTCGAAGCTTTGCCTTTAACCTCAAGCGCCGCACCTGCTCAACGCAAGGTGCGGCGCTCTGTCAGTAAAGCAGAAGTGATCAGCCTCGCGGCTCAGGCCAGTTGCGGTTCGGTCTGGGCGGCGGCTTTCGGTTCTTCGACCGGCGTCAGCCAGCCATAGCGATCTTCCGTTTCGCCGTTGATGATGGCGAAGAAACGCCGCTGAATCTCTGTCGTCAAAGGGCCGCGCCGGCCCGCGCCGATCTTGATCTTGTCAACCGAACGGATCGGCGTGATCTCTGCCGCCGTGCCGGTGAAGAAGACTTCGTCGGCGATGTAAAGCATCTCGCGCGGAATGGCTCGCTCAAGCACAGGGATGCCCATCTCTTCACATATCTTAATGATCGAATCGCGCGTGATGCCCGGCAGCACCGTCGAGTAAAGCGGCGGCGTCATCACCACGCCTTTTTTGATTAAGAAGACGTTCTCGCCTGAGCCTTCGCTGATGTAGCCTTCCGGGTCGAGGGCGATGCCTTCAGCGTAGCCGTTGATCTTGGCTTCCATCTTGATGAGCTGCGAGTTCATGTAGTTGGCGCCGGCTTTGGCCATCGAGGGCAACGTGTTCGGGGCGATACGCGTCCAGCTCGACACGCAGACATCAACGCCCTGTTCGAGCGCTTCTTCGCCGAGATACTTGCCCCACGGCCATGCGCAAACATAAGTCTCGATGGGGCAGGGAAACGGGTCAACGCCGAAGGTGCCGTAGCCGCGGAAGATCAGCGGGCGCAGGTAACATTCGCGGTAGTGATTGGCGGGCACCAGTTCGCGGCAGGCTTCGAAGACTTCATCGTAGCCGAACGGCGGCTCGATGCGATAGATGTGCGCTGAATTGATCAGCCGCTCGATGTGAGCGTCGAGGCGAAAGAGCGCCGGGCCGCGCCGCGTGTTATAACAGCGTATGCCTTCAAAGACCGACGAGCCATAATTGACGACGTGCGTCATCACGTGAATCGTCGCCTCGCGCCACGAGATCAGCTTGCCGTTGTGCCAGACAATCTCGCCGTGTTCCTGTTCTTTTACCATGTGGATTCTCCCGCCTTAATGAAGTGAAGTTTGCCTCGCGCCCCGGGCGCCGCCGCCGCAATCAACCTGACGTGCAAAGGTGTGAATAACAAACCAAATAATACGAAGCCGCGCGCGCGCCGGTCAAGCGGCTGCAAGCGAGTCGTTCGGGCCGGGCTAGGGTTGTCTGGCGCGCTCGACGGCCTGATGCAACTCGATAAATTTGTCCCGCACCGATGTGTCCAGCTTTTCGGCAAACGCGGCGTCGAGTGATTTGATTTTGATCATCTCTTGCACGTCGGCGAGGTCTTTCAAACGGTCGGGGGCACTCATCCCTGATGCGAGCTTCAATTCGATCAACTTGTCGAGCGGGATCGTCTTGACGCCGTCAATCACCGTAAAGTTTTCGCGCGGGTCCGGGAAGCGCACAGGCTTGGGCTGTCCATCGCCAGGATATTCGCCGGTCGTAATGATCTCAATCGGCACTCTCTCTTCCGCCGTGCGAAACTTTTTGGTCGCGCCGACAAGGGCCGGGCGATAGCCGAGGCCAATCAATTGTTCGTGAAATTGCTGCAATCCTTCTTTGGTGAGCAACAGATCGATATCTTCGGTGAACCGTCTGTAGCCATGCTGGTTCAATGCGATGGCGTCAATCACACTGTAATCAATGCCACGCTCCTCAAGGTCGGCGGCGAGGCGACGGAGCGCGTTATTCAAAAGGCCCTTGCCCATAAAAAATCGCAACCCTTCTTCATAGGCTTCGGTCGGCGAAGATAAAATCTGTTGAAAGTCTGCCTTTTGCCGCATACTGAACTCCAACTGCTTCGACTCATGATAACACGGCCTACTCTCCATCTAATGTGGCGCGCGGCAGGATGTCCGCCGGCAGGGTTTCGAGAAAGCGCGAGACGCCGGTGAACATCGCTGGGCCGCCGCTCTCGTAGGCGCTCATCGGGCAGATAAAGTAGAGGTGTTGTTTGGCGCGCGTCGCCGCGACGTACAACAGGCGGCGCTCTTCTTCGAGGTCTTCAAAGGCGTCGTAAGCGCGCGACGACGGGAACCAGCCGTCAAGCATCCAGATGATGAACAGCGCTGTCCATTCCAATCCCTTCGCCGAATGCACGGTGGAAAGTGTCACGAAGCCCTGGCCTTTCGCGGCGGCTTCGGCGGCTGCCGTGTCTATGGGATCGAGCGCCACGTCGGCGAGCAATTCTTCGCTGGTCTTATAGCGTTTGGCGATGGTCAGCAGGTGATCAAGATCGCGCTGGCGGCGCGGGTAATCGTCAAATGTGGCTTGTAGAATGGGGCGATAGAATTTCTCGACGACGGCAACCTGGGCGCGCGGCTCGCGATTTTCGGCGAGCGTCAGCAGCAGCCGGGCCATCTTGCCGAGTGGCCTTTCGTAGCTCGCTTTCGCGGGAAACTCCGAGAGCTTTTTAAAGAGCGATTCTTTGGCGCGGGCGGTGCGAAACTCACGGCCTTCGACGTTGAGGAAGTCGAGAATCTGCTGCACCGTAGCATCGCCGATGTGATCTATGAGCTTGAGTGAGCGAAACCACGAAACGGTGTCCGAGGGGTTGGCGACGATGCGCAGGAAGGCGAGCACGTCTTTGACGTGCGCCGATTCGGCGAAGCGTATGCCGCCGAATTTGCGGTAAGTGATGCCGTGCTTGCCCAACTCGACTTCCAGGTCGAAGGCATGCGAGCTGGCACGGAATAACACGGCGATTTCATTCAGGGACACCCCTTCGTCGCGCAATTCAAGAATGCGCTGAGCGACGAAGCGCGACTGCTCGTTTTCGTCGCCGGCTTCGACCAGCAACGGCTGCGGGCCTTCGGGCGCGCGCGAGAACAATCGCTTGGCGTAACCTTCTTGCGCCTCGCTGATGATGGCATTCGCCACGTCAAGCACCGGCTGCGTGCTGCGAAAATTCTCTTCCAGCTTGATAATGCGGGCGCCGGGGAAAAGCTCAGGGAATTCGAGCATGTTGCGAAACGTCGCGCCGCGGAACGAATAGATCGATTGCGATTCGTCCCCGACTACGGCGACGTTGTCGTGCGCCGCCGCCAGCCCACGAATGATCTGCGCTTGCAGCTTATTGGTGTCCTGATACTCGTCAACCATCAGGTAGCGGTATTGCTCCGACAATCGCTGCCTGAGCGATTCGTCCGTATCGAGCGCGTCGCGCAGGCGCACGAGCAGATCATCATAACTGAGCAGGTGACGCGCCCGCTTGAACTCGTCGAAGGCTTTGAAGATGGACGCAATCACTTCGCCTTCGTGGCTGAACTGCGGATAGAACTGGTTCAGCACCTCTTCAATCGTCAGCAACTTGTTGGTCGCCATGCTGAAGATGGCCGCAAGCGTTCGCTTGCGCGGCAACCGGCGATCACGCGCCGCCGCGCCCGCTTGCCGGCGAACGATATCGATCACGTCTTCGGCGTCGTTCGAGTCGAGCACCGTGAAGGTGCGCAGCACGCCCGCCGCCTCCGGATGGCGGCGCAAGATCGAATGCGCCAGCGAATGAAACGTACCGCCTGAAACCCGCTGGCAGCGCTCGTCGGCAAGCCCTGCGGCGCGCGCCAGCATGCTCGACGCCGCCCGTCGCGTGAAGGTAAGCAATAAGATAGACTCCGGGCGGATGCCGGTCTCGACCAGCCGCGCGACCCGATAGACGAGCGTGCGCGTCTTGCCGGTTCCGGCGCCGGCGACGATCAGCAGCGGCCCGTCGATGCTGGTCACCGCCTGGTACTGCGCGGCGTTCAACTCGCGCTCGTAATCGATGCGTAACGCGCGGCGCGCCGCGGTCGAAGGCCGGAGCACCAGCTTTTTCGTCGCCACGGCTCCGGCGCGGCCCGCTTCCAGATCACGCTTCAACTGCTTGAGCGCGGCGGCAAATTCCTTGATCGTCTGAAAGCGCTCTTTCGGCGACTTGGCCAGGGCTTTGGCAAGCAAGCCGTGCAGGGCGCGCGGCACGTCTGTCTTGACGGCGTGCGGCGGCTGCGCTTCCGTGTGCAGGATCGCATGCATCGTGTCAACATCATTCTCTTCGGCAAACGGGCAGCGGCCCGTAAGCATTTCGTAGACGACGACGGCGAACGAGAAGATGTCGCTGCGCAGGTCAACCCGCTTGCCGAGCAACTGCTCCGGCGACATGTACTTGATGGTGCCGAGGATGACGCCGGAGTTGGTCTTCACCTGCACAATCGTCTTTTCAGTGCTGCCGGCCTGGCGCTGGAAACGATGCTCGATCAGCTTGGCCAGTCCGAAGTCGAGTATCTTGGCGTAGCCGTCGCGGCTGACCATCAGGTTTTCCGGCTTCAGGTCGCGGTGGACGATGCCGTGCTCGTGCGCTTTGCGCAAGCCTTCGGCGATTTGCAGCGCGATGTCGAGGGCGTCTTTGGCAGGCAGCGGCTGATTCTTGATCCGCTCGCGCAGGGTTTCGCCTTCGATGTACTCCATCGCCATGAAGGGGATGCCGTCGGACTCGCCGATCTCGTAGACCGTGAGAATGTGCGGGTGATTCAAGCGCGAGGCGGCGCGGGCTTCCTGAAGAAAGCGGCGGCGACGCTCGTCGTGCGCGACGTATTCGGCGGGCAGGACTTTGAGCGCCACTTCGCGGTTCAGCTTCTCGTCGAGGGCTTTATAGACGGCGCCCATGCCGCCCTGGCCGAGCGGCTCAAGGATGCGGTAGTGGGCGATGGTCGTGCCTGCGGCGATGGCTTCTGCTTTTGACTGCGCGCTCATTTTATTATCCCGGCAACCTGTTGAGAGCTTCGCCAATTAACTGCGCTAAACGCTCTATGCTGCGTCAATCATTCTAGTTCATATTGAAGCAGAGAAAAAGCAACCACAGATAAACACAGATAAACACAGATGAAAGAAAAAGCATGATTCAAGCTTCTCTTCTATCCGTGTTCATCGGTGTTCATCTGTGGTTCCATGCTTCTCTCGCGCTGGCTCAAACCCGCGAACGTTGCAGGACATGGTTCAGGTTGCCGACGCGATACCAGCGATAGCCGTAGGCTTCGAGCGCGATGCGGTGGATGCCGCGCTCGTCGGCGTGGCTTTCGTTGTTGGCCAGCAGGTTGACCAGGACGGGGCTGTCGGCGTCCGCTGACTTGACGTACACCTCATGAGGAGCCTCATGAGG